>CALGWX010000206.1 GCA_937936215.1 uncultured Burkholderiaceae bacterium
GCAGTTCTGCCCCGCGTCTTCCATTCGCTCCAGCGTCAGCACCGCCTCGCCGGTGAAGGTTGGCTTTTCCTCCCCCTTGGCCGGCTCGCCTGGAAGGTAGGTCCAGGTCTTGTCGGCCTTCAGCAGGATGCGACGCCCGTCGGGGCCGGTGACCTCGAAATCGGTCTGCGGCTGCGCCCAGGTCGAATGTGCGGTCGCAAACAGCGCCACGATGGCCGTCTTCAGGATGGCTCGCTTCATCGATCTTGCTCCCTTTGGGCGCCTGGCGCCGCGGCCCGCAAAGATACCGCGCCGCCGCCGCCGTGCCGGCCGCCGGGGGATGAAGGGGCGGGCCAAGGGGCCAGGCGTCGCGCCGGGCTCGAAGGCGGCGCCGACGCGAAAGGTGCATCGCGCGCCCGGCACGGCGCTGCCGTATCGATCGGTCGCGGACGGAAGGGCCACGGCCCAGGCTCAGTGGCCAGTTTGCGAAAGATGCCGTCCGTAGAATGCGCGCCAGTCTTCCCGCTCCTGGCCCGATCACGTGAAGCTCTCCATCATCGGCACCGGCTACGTTGGCCTCGTCACCGGCGCCTGTCTGGCCGACGTCGGCAACGACGTGCTGTGCATCGACGTCGACCGCGGCAAGATCGAGCGGCTGCGCGCGGGCGAGATTCCGATCCACGAGCCGGGGCTGGATGCTGTCGTCGCCCGCTGCGTGAAGGCCGGTCGGCTGCGCTTTTCCACCAGCTACGACGAGGCGGTGGCGCACGCGGCGCTGGTGTTCATCGCCGTGGGCACGCCGCCGGGCGAGGACGGCTCGGCGGACCTGTCGCACGTGCTGGACTGCGCGCGCGAGCTGGGCCGGCGGGTGACGCGCGACACGCTGGTGGTGGTGAAGTCGACCGTGCCGGTCGGCACCAATGACCAGGTGCGCGCCGTGCTGGCCGAGGAATTGCGCCGCCGCGGCGTGCAGTTTCACGTCACCACGGCGTCGAACCCGGAGTTCCTCAAGGAAGGCTTCGCGGTCGACGACTTCATGAAGCCCGACCGCATCATTGTCGGCACCGACGATGCGCGCTCGACCGAGACACTGCGCGCGCTTTACGCGCCATTTAACCGCAACCGCGACCGCCTGCTGGTGATGGACGTGCGCTCGGCGGAGTTCACCAAGTACGCGGCGAACGCCATGCTGGCGGTGCGCATCTCGTTCATGAACGAGATGGCCAACCTGGCCGACCGGCTCGGCGTGGACATCGAGCACGTGCGGCACGGCATCGGCTCCGACCCACGCATCGGCCCGCACTTTCTCTACGCGGGCGTGGGTTACGGCGGCTCGTGCTTCCCCAAGGACGTCAAGGCGCTGGTGCACACGGCGGAACGGGTTGGCGAGCCGGCGGAACTGATGCGCGCCGCCGAGCGGGTGAACGCGCGGCAGCGGCGCATCCTGTTCGACAAGATGAACGGGTTCTTCGAGGGCCGGCTCGCCGGCAAGCGCATTGCGCTGTGGGGCCTGGCCTTCAAGGCCAACACGGACGACATGCGCGAGGCCTCGAGCCTGGCGCTGATCGAGGCGCTGACGGCGGCCGGCGCGACGGTGGTGGCCTACGACCCGGTGGCGATGGACAACGCGCGCCGTCTGTGCGCCGGCAACCCGACGGTGAAGTTCGCGGCCTCCGCACGCGCCGCCTGCGAGGGCGCGGACGCGCTCGCGGTGGTTACCGAGTGGCTGGAGTTCCGCAGCCCGGACTTCGAGTGGCTGGCCGGCGCGCTCGCCTCGCGCGCGGTGTTCGACGGCCGCAATCTCTACGACCCGGCGCAGGTGCGGGCGGCGGGGTTGCGGTACTTTGGCATCGGGCGGGGCGGGGCCTGAGGCATCACGGCCCTTTGCTGCTTGCGGCCAATCTCTGGTTTCGCCGGTTGGGCGCTTTAGGCTTGCCGTAAATCAACGAGTCAAGAGCCAATCGTTTCCGACATTGTTTCGCCAAAGAGACTAATCACTCGCCTTGTCGACGGACGAACGTGGCGAGGCATCGTTTCTCAAGGAGGGTTTCTATGAAAACGGTCAAGGGCATTGGTGCGATCCTTCTGGTTGGCGTTGTCGGTACGGCAGAGGCGATCTGTGGAGGGACGAACGGCGATAGCCGATTGAACGAGAGCCAAATCCGCACGGAGTTGAGCGGAAAACGGATTCTGGCAACGGCGCCGGGCGGAGCGACATGGCACGAGGATCATTGCAGCGTCGGAAGCGGCGTTGGTCCTGCGAACCTGTACAAGGTTGGCGATGGATCCGCAGTCGACCCTAGGGCGTTGAGGGGGACTTGGGAGATCGTCGGCACCGGCAACGAACGTTCGGTCAGGTATACCTACTACGCCAAACCACCGAGCCCTACTCCCGTTGGCTCCGTCTTCACCCGGTCTCTCTGGCGTCGAGCTGGGGGGCAATCACAACCGGTCGACTTTTGCGATGGCTCGACGCAGATCGCTGTGATTACCAGCAGCGTTGCTGCTGGTTCGCCCTGTCCGTAATCCGAGAGGGGCCTTCGGGCGACGCCCGCAGGTAGCAGAGAGGATCTGATCCGAGAGATTCACGTGGCAGAAGGCCCTTACTTGCTTACCGGCGCCGCCGGCTTCATCGGCTACCACGTCGCCGAGCGGCTGCTCGCCCGCGGCGACACCGTGGTCGGCATCGACAACCTCAACGACTACTACGACCCGCGGCTGAAGCAGGCGCGTCTCGAGCGGCTGGCGCACCCG
This sequence comes from uncultured Burkholderiaceae bacterium, assembly GCA_937936215.1. Taxonomy (GTDB): domain Bacteria; phylum Pseudomonadota; class Gammaproteobacteria; order Burkholderiales; family Burkholderiaceae_F; genus JADJWR01. The sequence goes on from CALGWX010000206.1 coordinate 2,734, forward strand.
CGCTTTTCGTTCGAGCGCATCGAGTTGGCCGACCGGGCCGCGATCGACGCGCTGTTCGTGCGGCACCGGTTCTCGCGCATCGTGCATCTGGCGGCGCAGGCCGGCGTGCGCTACTCGCTGACCCACCCGCACGCCTACGTCGACAGCAACGTCACCGGCTTTCTCAACCTGCTGGAGGCGGCGCGGGCGCACCCGGTACAGCACTTCGTCTACGCCTCGAGCTCCAGCGTCTATGGCGCCAACACCAAGCTGCCGTTCGCGGTCGAGGACCGCGTCGACCACCCGGTGAGCCTGTACGCGGCGACCAAGCGCGCGAACGAACTGATGGCGTTCGTCTACGCGCGCACCTTCGGCGTGCCGCTGACGGGCCTGCGCTTCTTCACCGTCTACGGCCCGTGGGGCCGCCCCGACATGGCGGCGATGATCTTCACCCGCGCCATCCTCGCTGGCGAGCCGATCGACGTCTACAACCACGGCGACATGCGCCGCGACTTCACCTACATCGACGACATCGTCTCCGGCGTGGTGGCGATCGCCGACCGCGTGCCGCCGCCGCAGGACGGCGTGCAGCACCGCGTCTACAACATCGGCAACCACAGGCCGGAACCGCTGCTGCGCTTCATCGAGGTGCTCGCTGCGGCGCTCGGCCGCAAACCGCAGATGAACCTGCTGCCGATGCAGCCGGGTGACGTGCAGGCCACCTACGCGGACATCGACGCGATTCAGCGCGACTACGGGTGGCAACCGACCACCTCGATCGACGAGGGGCTGCCGCGGCTGGTCGCGTGGTACCGCGAGTACTACCGCTGCTGAGCAACGCCCGCTCTCGGCGCTCCTGGCTCTTGGCGGCCGGCGCCGGTCTGGCAGTGCTTGGCGCCCGACGCGTTCATGGCGCGGCGAGCGCGAATGTGATGCGCCGCGCCGACCCGGCCAGCTTCGGCGCAATCCTTCGCCATCTTCGCCCCGGTGAGATGCTCGCGCTGGCTGCGGGTGTTTACACCACAGGCCTTCCCCTTCACGGCCTGCAGGGCACCGCCGAGCAGCCGATCGTGATCGAAGGCCCGCCGCCGCCCGCCCGGGCGGTTTTCGTTGCCCGCCCCGGCGCCCACACGGTGAGCTTGGTCGACTGCGCGCACGTCATCATCCGCAACCTGGTGCTCGACGGGCGCGGCGCGCGGGTCGACGCGGTGCGCGCCGAGGGCCATGCGCGCTTTGCACACCACGTTACGCTGGAGGGCCTGACGATCGTCAACCATGGCGCCACGCAGCAGAATTCCGGCATCTCCACCAAGTGTCCGGCGTGGGGCTGGGTGGTACGTGGCAACACGATCGTCGGCGCCGGCACCGGCATGTACTTCGGCGACTCCGACGGCAGCGATCCGTTCTTCGACTCGCTAATCGAGCACAACCGGATCGTCGATCCGGTGGGCTACGGGATCCAGATCAAGCACCAGCACGCCCGCCCGGACTTCGCGCCCACGGAGCGCAGCGACACCCTCATTCGCGGCAACCTGATCGTGAAGTCGCGGGTGGCCGCCTCGCCGGAAGTGGCGCGGCCGAGCCTGCTGGTCGGTCACTTTCCGCTCGCCGGCGCGGGCGCGCGCGACCGGTACCTCGTCTGCGGCAACCTGCTCATCGACAATCCTTCCGAGGCGCTTCTCCAGGGCGAGGGCAACATCGCCCTGTACAACAACCTGCTGTTCAATCCGCGCGGCGAGGGGGTGCGGATCCAGCCGCACAACCACCTGCCGCGCGAAGTGGCGGTCTTCAACAACACGATCGTTGCGGCGGCGCTGGGCATTGGCTTTGCCGGCGGCGAGGGGGGCTACGAGCAGCTCGTCGAGCACAACCTCGTCTTCGGCAATCCGCCGATCCGCAGCGAGGTGTCGGGCGAGAACCGCACCGGGGCTTACGATCAGGCGCGCGCCGCCTTCGTGCGGCTCAATCCGGACCCAGACCGCCTCGACATGACGCCCCGACGCCCGCTGCCGCCGCCGCGCTCGCGGCTCGGCTCGCCATGGCTGTCGCTTCCCGGCGCGGGTGCAGACCGCTTGGGCCGGCCCGTCACTGGCGCCGCGTTCGGCGCCTGCGGGGGTGGCGGCGTGGCCGATGGCCCCTGCCGCTAGCGCGCCGATGATGCGGCTGCGCGCGGCGGTGCTGTGGTTGGCGGCCGCGGCGTTGGTCGCGTATCTCTCGTTCGTACCCTTCTACTTTCAGCCGCTGGCGCTTGAGGAGGCGCTCCGCCGCTTCTCGCACATTCCCTACCTGAACCTCGGCGCCGGCAACCGGGCCGACTGGGTGGCCAACATCCTGATGTTCGTGCCGCTCGGCGGGCTGGCCGCCGCGGTGTTCGCGCCGGCGCCGCGGGGCGGCCGGGCGCTGTGGGCAGTCGTGCCGGCGACCCTCGCGGGCGCGGCGTGGGCCGTGGCGGTCGAGTTCGCGCAGCTTTACTTCCCCAACCGCACGGTGTCGTTGAACGACATTGTGGCCGAGGTGATCGGCGCCCTGTTGGGCGCCTCCCTGTGGTGCGTGTTCGGCGCCCGCAGCGTCGACTGGTGGCGGCGACTGCTGCGCGGCGGGCAGGCCACCGCCAACGCGGCGCTGGCGGCCTACCTGGTCGCGTATCTGGTGATGAGCCTGTCGCCGTTCGACTTCGTCGTTGCCATCGACGAGATCGCCGAGAAGGCGGCGTCGAACCTGCACGGGCTGTGGCTGGCGCCGATCGGCTGTGGGCAGACCCCGTGCAGCGTCAAGCTGGCGGCGGAGTCCCTGGCGGTGCTGCCGCTTGGCTGGTGGCTGGCGATGCGCGGCAGCGGCGGCCGCGGCGCGGTGATCGCGGCGGCGGTGTTCGGCGCGGGCTTGGGTCTGGCGATCGAGGCGGCGCAGTTCCTGCTCGTCAGCGGCACCTCGCAGGGGGCGTCGGTCGTGGCGCGGGCGCTCGGCGTGGCAGCGGGCGCCTGGCTGCACGGGGCGCGGCACCGGATCGTTGACATCGACTGGGCTCGCTGGGGCCGGCCGCTGGTGCTGGCGAGCGCGTTGCCTTGGCTGGCGGCGGTAGCGTACGTCGCCGGCTGGCTCGGCGGCCGATGGCTGAGCGTGGAGGGCGCGCTGGCTCGGCTGCCCGATGTGCAGTGGATGCCCTTTTACTACCAGTACTACAGCACCGAGCAGGCGCTGATCCGCAGCACGCTGGTGCATCTGTTTCTCTATGCGCCGGTGGGCCTCGCGGTCTGGCTGTGGGGGCGCAGGCAGAAGCGTGCGTCCGCCGCCATCGCTGCGGCGATCGCGGCCGCCGTGGCGCTGGTGGCCGAGACGGGCAAGCTCTTCGTCGCCGGTAAGCACCCCGACTACACGGACGTGTTGATCGCGATGTCCGCCGCGTGGGCAGTGGCGACGGTGTTGCGCTGGACGTCGGACAAGCCTTTTGATGCGGCCGAGCGGCTCGGCCATCGCCGGCGGCGCGCGCAAGCGGCCGATCGAGGGACGGTCGCCGCCGCGGCGCCGTTGGCCGTCACTCCCGGCGCGGGTCGCGCGATCGATACGCTGCCTCGGCAGCCCGCGGCGCCGGCGCACGCGCCTGCGGCAGTCCCGCCGCTGAGCAATGGCGCTAGCGCGACGGGCGATCGCGACCTCCTGCCTTGGGAAGCAACCGAGCCGCTCGAGCTAGCGCTTGCCTCCAGCGCGGCATCGTGGTGCAGCGCTGGCGGTAGGGCTGGGGCCTTGCCGGCACCGCGGCAGCTGGCCGGACGGGCGCCGACTGACGGCGGTGTTCAACCGCTTTCGCGTGGCGCGCACGACGTCTCCATCGCTGCCGCAACAACGCCGGCTCTGGCCCGTTCGCTGCCCGCCCGGGCAATCGGAGTGGTGGTGCTGCTGCTGGTGGCGGTCTCTGTGATGCGCTTCCCGCTCTGGCAGCTGCCCTTGGCGCTGGGGCTGGCGGCCTACGGGGCGGTGCTGGCGCGCTTGCCGCTGGCGTACCTCATCGTGGTGCCGGTCGCGCTGCCGCTGCTCGACCTCGCGCCTTACAGCGGCCGCTTTTTCTGGGACGAGTTCGACCTACTGCTGGCCACCACGCTCGGCGTGCGCTTGCTGCTGGCGCATGGTCCGGCGGGGGTGGGGCCGCGGCTGCCCGTCCTTCCGTTGGCGTTGCTGGGGCTGTCGGTCGCGGTCAGTGCGGCGATCGCGCTCTGGCCACCAGCGCCGCTCGACGGCAACGCCTTCACGAACTACCTGAGTCCCTACAACGCGCTGCGCGTCGGCAAGGGCTATCTCTGGGCCGCGTGCCTGCTTTGGCTCCTCTGGCGCGACGCCGCGGCCGGCCGCAACGTGTCGGCTCGACTACAGGTCGGCCTCGGCCTGGCGCTGCTGGCTGCGGTTTTCGGCGTGTTCTGGGAACGGCTGCTGTTCGTTGGCCTCTCGAATTTCGATGCCTGGTTCCGCGCTGCCGGCCTCGTCTCGGCCCTGCATGTCGGCGGCGCCTACTTGGAGGCGCTGCTGGTCGCGTTGACGCCGTTCTCGCTCGCGCTGGCGCTGGCAGCGAGGCGCCCAGTGTTCGGTCTGTTCTGGTTGGGTGTTACCGCGCTGGCGGCGGTGGCGCTGCTGCTGACGCTGTCGCGCGCGGGGGCGGCGGCCTGGGCTGTCACGCTGCTCGCTTTCGCGCTGCTTTGGTGGGCGGGCCGCCGCCGGGCAGGCGCCTCAGTTGACGCGCTTTCCGGTCGCGGCTGGGCCGGCGTGCTGGCGCTGGCGGTGCTCGCCGGTGCGGGGTCGCTCTTCGCCCAGTCGGACGCGCTGCGGTACCGGCTGGCCGCGGCGGACAAGGACCTGGGTGTGCGGCTCGCGCATTGGCACGCCGCGCTGGCGCTGCGCGAGGGCAGCCTTGCGCACCAACTGTTTGGCACCGGTCTCGGAAGCTTCCCGCGCGAGTTCTATCTGGCGCATGCGGCGTCGGCGCAGTTGCCTGCGTACCGCCTGGAGCGCGACGCCACTGACGGCCAGCCGATTCTCGCCCTCACCGGGGGCCGGGGAATGTTCGTCGATCAGCGCATCAGCGCGCCGGCGGGGCGGCCGCTCCGGCTGCGCGGCGAGATCCGGGGGGCCTCCAACGGCGCCGGGCTTGCCGTGGCGCTTTGCGAGAAGTCTTTTCTGGCGTCCACCACCTGTGATTGGGTCGAGATCCCAGCGAGCGACGGCTGGGCCCGCTTCGAAGCCTTGCTGCGGCGGCCGGCGGCCAGCGTGAGCCGGCTCGGCTTCGAGGCGCCGGTGTCGCTATCGCTGCACAACGGCCGCTTTGGCACGCGCGTCGAGGTGCGGGGCTTGTCGTTGGCAGACGGCGACACCGAGTTGCTGGCCAATGGCGCTTTCACTGCCGGCTTGGACCGTTGGCTTATGCACTCCGACGTGCACTTGGCTTGGCGGGTGCTGAATTCGCCGCTGCAGGTGCTGGTGGAACAGGGAATCTTCGGCCTGCTCGCCTGGGCGGCGCTGGCGGTGGCGGTGCTCGCGAGGGCGCTGCGAGAGGCGCGCCGCGTTGCGCCAGCCGCCGCCGCGGCGGCACTGGGACTGATGCTCGTCGGTGCCTTCGACACGCTGCTCGATTCGCCGCGCCTGGTCGTGGCGGCGGCGTTCATTCTCTGGCTGGTGCTGCGACCGGCCGACGGCGCGGCGTCCGCGTCCAACCGCGGGCGCGCTTTGGCTGGCGTTCGGCCCGACGGATAGCGTGAAAAGGGGCACGCCGACCTTCGTCCGGCGTATGGCTGCGGGCGAGCGGCGCGGCCGCTACTTCAGCGGCTTGCCGGGCCGCCACTCCTGCGCCGCTTTCTGCGCCGCCAGGATCTGCTCCGGCGCGAGCGCCGAGAGCAGGCTGTCGCGCGCCTCGCGCGCACGCGCGTGCCCCTGCGCGGCGGCGAGGTTGAACCAGATGTAGGCCTTCGGCTTGTCGACCGGCACCGCCTGCCCGGTCCGGTACATGACCCCGAGGCTGTACTGCGCGTCGGCGTGGTTCTGCTGCGCGGCCAGCTCGAACCACTTCAGCGCCAGCGGGAAGCTCTGCAGCGTGCCGCGGCCGGCGTGGTGCATCGCGCCCAGCGTGTACTGCGCATCCGCATAGCCCTGGTCGGCCGCCTGCTGGATCCACTTCAGCGCCAGGGCCGGCTCGGGCTCCGCACCGCCCTGCGGGTTCAGGTAGGCCAGTCCGAGTCGCAGCTGCGCTTTCGGGTCGCCGTCCTCCGCCGCGGCGGCCAGCGCCAGGTCGATAAGGACCGGCGTGGCGGGCGCCTCGTCGGCCGGAGCCGGGGCCGCGGCCGCTGCCACCGCAGCCGGCGGCGGATCGCGGTGGGCCGTGGCGACATGCCGCAGGTTGCCGACGAGCAGGCCGGCGGCAAAGGTGGCCGACAGCACAGCCCCGACGGTGACGCCCAGCAGCAGGCGAGAACTCAGGTACTGAAATCGCCGCCCGCACTGGCGGCAGCGGTACGAGGTGTAGAACAACGAACGCCAAATACCGTCCTCAGGCCGGTGCCGCGACCGGCGCAGGTTGTCGCTTTGGCAGGAGGGGCAGCGGGGCGTCATAAGCGCGGTCGCCGGTCGGTGCCGGGTGGCGTGTCGCCCATACTACAGGCCAGCCTACAGGCCAGCCGCCGCGAGGCAGCGGAAGCGGCGCGGCGCGCGGATGCAGCTATGGCTCCACCTCTTCAGGCTCAGGAAGGCGCTCATGTGTCGAAAACTTTGACAGTCGGAACTCGGCCCGAGGTGACGGAAGGTGGGTACCGAGGACGCGGGCGGTGTTTGGGCCAATCGGATCAATCGGTTAGCTCTGTCTCGTGTCGCTTTGGCGCAGAGTTTGCTTGCAAAGAGCGTGCTAGCCTTCTGATCAAACCTTTTGTATCGGCGTCGCAATGGATCGCTTCACTGGCCGTCGCAAACTCATTCGCGGATCGCTCTCGGCGCCGTTGGTGCTGACCGTTGCCTCGCCCGGCGCGCTTGCGCGGACTTCGTTTGGGGCCTGCCTGACCCGCACCCAAGTGCCGGATAACCTTGCCCTGTTTGCTGAGCAACAGGATGGTTTTCTGCGCACTGCGGTGCAGGTCTATTCAGGCAAGCTCAAAGGGCAAGAGGCGAGTCAGGGCAAACAGCTCTTCTATAAGGTCAGCGACTCGTATTACAAACTTGCGGACTGTAGTGAGGCCTACACAGCTACCGACTTCACGGGGAGGGACTCACCAAAAGCCGATGGAGTCCGGTACGCACTGGTTTACGTCGATGAGCATGGGCGAATCGTTCAATGGGGCGGGGCATGCCCCCCTAGTAACGGCTCTCCGGTCACGGTAAGTTGCTGGGCGTCTTTCGGTGGCTGAGCAGTCGGATCTCGGTCGATCCTGTTTTCCAGTTTGCGAGCGGACTGCTTGCATGAACGGTGGGGCCGACGCTCAGCGGTATTCGCTGGCGGCCGGGGTTCGAATGGTCGCCCTTGATGATGAAATCGTTGTCTTCAATCCCGTCTCCTGGGAAACGCATCTTTTGAACTGTGCTGCAGCGATAGCAGTCGAGCTGGCGGCGGTTGGCGGGGTTTCCGTAGCGTCTTTGCAGGCGGAACTCGAGCAGGCTCTCGATAGTGCGGAGCGCGGTCGCGCTGGCGCTTACGCGGCAGGGCTGATCCAGGAGTTGCGCGGACTGCAACTGCTTGGCGACTAGCCTGCGTCGCTCAATGCGGATCGACGCACTTAGCGAGCGGGCGCTCTCTGCTCGTCTAGGGGCTGTCGGCATCGCGCTCGATTTCGGCGCCGCGACCGCCAGAATCGTTGCCAACGCCCCCGGCTTTGAAGACGCGTTTCTCGCCGTCTACGGTGGCTTCGAGCCCGTCGAACCCCCCGGTTTCTTCGACGTCACGGTCTACTTGCGCCGCGCGACGGGCCTTCGCCGCTTTCTCCGGCCGCAGGTCGAACTGGTAGCCGATGGCGAGAGAACCTTCGCACCGTTCCCCGCCGACACCCACCTGCCGCTGCTCGAATGGGGCATGAACTACCTGCTGGCGCAGCGGCTGGGGTTTCACCTGCTGCTGCACGCGGGCGTGGTCGAGACCGGTGGGCGGGCGGTGATCCTGCCGGCGATGCCCGGCTCGGGCAAGAGCACGCTTACGGCGGCGCTTACCAACCGCGGCTTCAGGCTGCTATCGGACGAGTTTGGCGTCGTGCGCTTCAGCGACGGGCAACTGCTGCCGCTGCTGCGGCCGGTGGCGCTGAAAAACGAGTCGATCGACGTCATCGCCAAGTTCGCGCCGCAGGCGCGCATCGGCCCGCGCTTTCCCAAGACGCGCAAGGGCACGGTGGCGCACATGGCGCCCGACGAGCATTCGATTGCCCGCCGCCACAAGCCGGCGCAGCCGGCGTTGATCGTCTTCCCACGCTACGACCCGAGCGTGGACTGCGTGGTCGAGCCGGAAAAGCGTTCGCGCGCGTTCACGCGGCTGTCGGTCAACTCCTTCAACTACGAGATGCTGGGGCCGCAGGCCTTCGACGCGGTGGCGCGGCTGATCGAGTCCTGCGCCGTGTATCGGCTGGCGTACCGCGATCTCGACCGCGCGATCGCCGCGATCCGCGAGCTGATGGCCGGCGCGACCTGAGCGCGGCGGCGCCGCAGCACTCGTTCGATGCGCCGATACACTGCCGGCGCATGCCTGCCGTTGCGACACCCACCGCGCCGCACGTTCGCCTGCTGCTCGACGCGCTAGCCGATCCGGCGCGCAGCGCCGCGTTGGAACCGCGCCAGTGGGACATCCTGGTGCGCACGGCGCGGGTGGCGCGGTTGCTGGGCACTCTCGCGGCGCGTGTCGAGGCCGCCGGCGCGCTAGGCCGGCTGCCGGAAGCGGTGGCCAACCATTTGCGGGCGGCGCTGGCCGAGGCGCGCTACCTGCGGCAGATGACGCTGCGGCAGCTCACGGTGCTGGCGGACACCCTGCGGCCGCTGGCCGCGCCCATCGTGGCGCTGAAGGGTTCCGCCTACATCCTCGCCGAGCTTTCCATCGCCGCCGGCCGCATGCCGCGCGACGTCGACCTGATGGTCGAGCGGCGCCGGCTCGACGAGGCCGAGCGGCTGCTCAGGGCGGCCGGGTGGGAGTTCTCCAAGACCGACGAGTACGACCAGCGTTACTACCGCGAGTGGTCGCACGAGCTGCCGCCGATGCGCGCCCCGGTGCTGCCGCTGGAACTCGACCTGCACCACACGATCCTGCCGCCGATTGGTCGGCTGCGGCCGAATGCTGCGCGCCTGTTCGCTGACTCGGTGGCCGTTCCCGGCAGCGAATACCGCGTGCTGCGCCCCGCCGATCAGTTGCTGCACGCGGCGGTGCACCTGTTCCAGGACTCCGACTGCGTCGGCAAGCTGCGCGACCTGGTCGACATCGATGGGCTGGCGCGCGAGTACGCGCAGCGGCACGGTGATGCCTTCTGGGATGAGCTCGCGGGCGCGGCCGAAGGGCACGGCCTGGGCCGCCCCCTGTGGTACGCACTGGCGTTCGCGTCGTCATGGCTGGCGACGCCGGTTCCCGCGGCAGCCTGGGAGCGCTTCGAGCGCTTCCGGCCGCCGGGGCTCGCGCGATGGCCGCTGGTCGCGCTCGCCTCCCGCGTGCTCGCGCCCGTGCATCCGGACACCGAGGCGGGCGTCGGCAGGCGCATGGCGGCATCCGCCCTCGAATTCCGCGCCCTTTGCCTACGCATGCCGCCGACGACACTGGCCTACCACTCTGCCAACAAGTTCCTTCGTTCGTGGCGCGGGCGGCCTGCCGCCGCGGCGGCGGAGCCGCAGTAGCGTGGAACCGCGCTGACGATTGATTCCCGCGCTCGGATGGGCTGATCGGCCGCCCGCGGGTCGGTTCCCCGGGGCGGGTCCCGGGGGGCGGGTCCCGGGGAGCGGGTCCGGGGGGAGCGGCTTCCGGCCGGGGTCACGGCCTACTCAAGGCGAGCAGGCGGCTCCCGCAGCTCGGGATCGCGTGCGAGCCGCAGCGCATTGCGACCGTGTGGGGCGCCGGACCCGGCCGCGCTTG
>CALGWX010000207.1 GCA_937936215.1 uncultured Burkholderiaceae bacterium
AGCCATGCGCACGCGCCCAGTCAAGCTGGACGGCGCCGGGCACAGTCGCGGGAACAAACTCCGACGGGATACATGGGCGATGGCGCTGGCGGCAGCGCTGATGGTGGTGGTCGGCGCGCTGGCCGGCTACTTCGTCGTGCCGATGAACGCGCTGCTGCAGCACCGCGGCCACGTGCTGCTGTCGGCCGGGCACTCGATCGCGGTGCAGAACTTCAACGAGAACCTCAGCATCCTGGTCATGCTCGGCGTCTACGCGCTGCTGATCGCCGCCGACCTGCACATCCAGACCATCATCATCCTGTTCGGGCTGTTCGTCAGTGGGACGATGGTGCTGGTGATCCTGCGTCACCGCTACAACCAGCGGCAGTTCGACTGGACCTCGCTGATCGGCCAGGCCAAGCACTGACCTTAAAAAGCGCAGTTGCGAAGGGGCTGCAAATCCAACCCGCGATCGGAGAACGGGAATTCGCTCACCGCGCCTTCACCCCACAGGTCACTGCTCCGCAGCTGCTGCAAACCGCTGAAAACCCGCGCCGTGGCTTGCGCTCCGGCGATCGAGGCACCCCTGAACTGCGGTTTTTAGGCTGACGCCGGCTGCTCTCGAAACGGTCGATGGGCCAGCCGCCGAAGGACGCCGCGCCAGCGAGGGCGACGCCGCCGCGAGCGCGTGCCGAGAGCGCCGCGCGCTTGCCGTGGCAGATCGGCCTGCGGCCTACCTCGGTCGGTGCGAGGCCGGCCACCGCAAGCGCAGCCAGGGCATCCGTGGCGCGGGTCGGACAGCCGGCCCTCGCGGTCGCCAGCGCGGCAACTTCCTCGGGGCTTGGCGGCGAGCTACGCCGCGGCGTCTTGCGCCAGGCAAAGATCGGCCCAGGCCTTGGCCTTGTCGGCGAGGTTGCGCAGCAGGTAGGCCGGGTGATAGGTCACCACCACCGGCACTTCGCGGCCGGCCACGCTGATGCGATGCACGCGGCCGCGCAGCGCCGAGATCGGCGCCTCGGTGCGCAGGACAGACTGCGCGGCGAAGCGGCCCATCACCAGCAGCAGCCGCGGCCGCACCAGCTCGATCTGCCGCCGCAGGAAAGGCTCGCAGGCGGCGACTTCCTCCGGCTGCGGATTGCGGTTGCCCGGCGGCCGGCACTTCAGCACATTGGCGATGAACACTGGCCTGGGCGCATCGGCGGCGCGCGAGCGGCCGACGGCAGCCAGCATGTTGTCGAGCAGCCGACCGGCCTGGCCGACGAAGGGCTCGCCGCGCGCATCTTCCTCGGCGCCGGGCGCCTCGCCGATCAGCATCCAGTCCGCCGTGCGGCAGCCAACGCCGAACACCGTCTGCGTCCGCGTCTTGCACAGGCCGCAGGCGGTGCAGGAAGACACCGCCTGCTCGAGCGCCGGCCAGTCCATGGCGGCAATGGCCTCGGCACGACGGTCGGGGGCGCTCGCCGCCAGCGGCGCGTGTGCCTCGGTCGGCGCGGCTTCTGGGTCAGGAGGCGAGGGCGCCCGCTGTGCCGTGGCGGCGCGGCGCTCGCGCAGCACCCACTCGGGGCCGAGCGACATGGCTTGCCAGAGCGCCGCGCGCCGCGCGTCGAGCATTAGTCGATCCCAAGGCGGCGCCTCACAGCGTCACCCGCATCACGATCGCATCCTCGCGGCCGTCGCGCGCCGGGTAGTAGCCCCGCCGGGTGCCGATGCGCACGAAGCCGTAGCGCTCGTACATCTTGCGCGCGGCCGGGTTGCTCGGCCGCACCTCCAGCAGCATCGTGCGGGCGCCATAGCTGCGCGCGTTCTCCGCCATCGCCTCCAGCATGCGCCAGCCGAAGCCGAAGCGCTGGCACCGCGGCGCGACCGTGAGATTCAGCAGGTGCGCCTCGTCCAGCGCGATCATCACCACCGCGTAGGCGATCAGGCCGCCGGCCGAATCGCGCATCGTCCACGCGCTGTGCCCAGCGCGCAGCGAATCGACGAAGTTGCCGTGCGTCCAGGGGAACTCGTAGGCTGCCTGCTCGACCGCGAGCACCTCCGGCAGGTCCTCGAGCCGCATCGGTGCGATGCGCTCGGCCGGCTCGCTCAGCACGGCGCTCACGGCCACCGCCCTTGCGCATCGCCGCGCGGCTCGTACGACCGACCCCGGCGCCGCGGCGGTCTCATCGCGCGGGCGCCGCAGCGCGGCGCTCCTCGACCGTCAGCGCGACGCGATCGCGCACGTAAAGCGGCGCGGCCTGCGCCGGCGCGACTGCGCCTCCTGAGGCCAACGCTCGGATCGCCAGCCGGGCGATGGCAGCGGCGCTGGCGCGCGCCTGCGCCGCGAGCGCCACATCGAGACGCGCCGCCAGCAAAGGAAAGGCCGCCAGCGCGTTGCCTGCCACCAGGTCGGGCGCCTGGCGCCGGCATAGCGCCGGCAGGTCGTCCGCGGCCGCGAGCGACGGCGCGGCCCGCTCCTGGAGCGCGCCGTCCTCGTGCTCATAGACGGCCCAATAGACCTCGTGCATGCGGGCATCGATCGCGGCGAGGATCCGCCGCGCGTTAGGAACCGCCTCGGCCGCGACGAGCGCCAGCGCCGCCAGGTTGCCGACCGGCACCACCGGCTTGCCGGCGCCGAAGGCCAAGCCCTGGGCGACGCCGCAGGCAATGCGCAGACCGGTGAAGGCGCCCGGCCCGGCGCCGAAGGCGATCGCGTCGCAGTCGGCCAGCCGCCGCCCGCGCTCGCGCAGCACCGCATCGACCATCGGCAGGATGCGCTCGGAGTGGGCCTGGCCGACGGCCTCGCTGCGCTCGACGACGTCGTCGCCGTCGACGAGCGCCACCGAGCAGATTTCGGTGGCCGTGTCGATGGCGAGCACGAGGTCGGGCACGAGGGCGGCAGCAAGGGGACAACGGCGCCGGATTCTAGTGAGCGCAGGCGCCGTACCCGCAAGGCGCGGTCGCCGAGGAGGGGAATGCGGCGTCGCGTGCGGCGCGAGGCGGCGGCGAGCAGCGGACCTTGGTGGTGGAGCAATGCGGGTTGCCGGCGCCGCGAGATCGCGGGCCGCGGCAGATGGATCCACCCCCGCAGCCGCTTGGCCTCGAGCCGCGAAGCGGCCACCGACCGCGTTTGCGAGCGGCGCCAGCGCGCCGTCGCACGCGACGATGACAGGCTATTCGACGGGCTTGCCGGCCCGCTCGGCTTCCAGCCGCTCGCGGCGCACGCGATTCGCCTCGCGGATCTGCTCGCGCATGCGCAGCCGCTCCTCCGGCGTCATCATCATCCGCGGGCCGTTGCCGCCGTCGAAGGCCTGCCGATGCGGGACGATCGGCTTGCCCGCCGACTCTGCCCCCCCCAGCCCGCCGAGCCGTTCGCGCATGTCGCGGCGCTCGTGGGGCTCGAGCGCCCGCCACAGCTCGACCTTCTGCTCGGGCGACAGCGACCGCCAGACGTGCTCGCGCTGCTCTGGCGTCAGGATCTGCCAGACGGACCGTCGCGGCGGCTCGGCCGGCCCGATCACTGGCGGCGCGACGGGCGGCTGCGCGGCGGCGTTCACCGCCCACAGGAGTGCGAGGAGAAAGGTCGGCAGTTTCACGTCGGCCGTGGCCCTGGAGGACGACTGCAACGATGCCTGAGCGCCGCGGCCGCATCGCCCCGGTCGGCGGTAAATTCTGTAACAGTTTGCGAGCGCGCCCGGCGCGTTGCGGCGCGGTTCGTAGCATCGGGAAACAAGTGCGTCCAGTGCCTCTGCCAACATCGCCGCATGCAGATGCCCAGTGCCAGACGCGCCTAGCGAGGTCGAGCCGAAATGAACCGTTCCGGGCCCCCGAAGGTG
>CALGWX010000208.1 GCA_937936215.1 uncultured Burkholderiaceae bacterium
GATGGCGCGTCACCCCAAGAGCGCCGCATATGCCGTGATGATTTCCGCCCTTCTTTTGGGTATGGGTTGCCCAGCAGACCCGCCGGCGTCCGAGCCCGGAGGCGCTGCGGCCGCGGCGCGACGCGGGCCGAGGGCCGCGAAAGGGAGAAAGGGTGTCGATGCGCCTCTTTGCGCTGAACGCATCGCGCGACTTCGGCGAGCGCGTGGCCACCGCGCTTGGCCGCGCGCTCGACGCGCACGAGGAGCGCGAGTTCGAGGACGGCGAGCACAAGTCGCGGCCGCTCGTCGGTGTACGCGGCGAGGACGTCTACGTCGTGCAGGGCCTGCACGGGGACGCCGCCGCCAGCGGCGACGACAAGCTGGTGCGGCTGCTGTTCTTCTGCGCCGCGCTGCGCGACCACGGCGCGGCACGCGTGACCGCGTTGGTGCCTTACCTCGCCTATGGCCGCAAGGAGCGGCAGACCAAGCCGTTCGACCCGGTGAGCACGCGGTATCTCGCGCAGCTCGTCGAGGCGGTCGGCATCGACGCGCTGGTGACGCTGGAGACGCACTCGGTCACCGCGCTGCAGAATGCCTTTCGCATCCCCACCGTGCACCTCGACGCTGCAGTGCTGTTCGCCGCCCGGGCGCAGGCGCTGGCGGCCGAAGGGCCGCTGGTGGTCGTCTCGCCCGACCCCGGCGGCATCAAGCGGGCGCAGCTTTTCGCCGAGCTGATCCAGCGCCGCAGCGGGCAGCCGGTCGGGCTGGCGTTCATCGAGAAGCGGCGCAGCGCCGGCCGGGTGAGCGGCTCGCTGCTGGCGGGCGAGGTGCGTGGCGCCACGGCGCTGCTGATCGACGACCTGATCGCCACTGGCGGCACGCTGCGGCGCGCCGCGGCGACGCTGATCGAGGGCGGCGCGCGGCGCGTGCTGGCCTTTGCCGCGCACGGGCTGTTCGCCACGGGCGCCGAGCAGATGCTTCTCGATCCGGCGCTGGCGGCGATCGTGGTGGCCGACACCGTCCCGCCGCCTCCGGCGTTGCCGGAAGCGGCGCGCGCGCGCGTGGCCTACGAGCCGGCGGCGCCGCTGTTCGCGCGCGCCGTCGAATGCCTGCACGGCGGCGCGGCGACGACGGAACTCACGGTGCTGGGCTGAGGCCTGCCGCCAGGCGCAAGTACGCGCGCGCCAGCGGCCGCCACCGCTGCGGCTCCCGAGGCGCCGCATCCTGCAGGTGCGCCAGCGCCAGCCGCGCCCGCACGCAGGCGCGGTAGGCGGCGTAGAAGCGCAGCAGGCGCGGCTCGACCGCGTCGCCGAGCGCCACGGCCAGCCGCGCCCGCAGGCGCGGGCCGATCCAAGTCGCGCCCAGCCGCGCGCACTCGAGACCGAGGTAGGTGATCTCGTCGAAGGGATCGACCTGGCGCAGCCGCTCGTTGAACTCCAGGCAGTCGATGATCACCGGCGGCGTGTTCAGCCAGACGTGTTCCGGGCGCAGGTCGCCGTGGCCGTCGACGATGCGGCCCGCCTCGACGCGCGCGCGCAGCAGCGCGGAGTCTTCGTCGAGGAAGCGCTGCACCTCGGCGAGCAGGGGCGCGGAAAGCGCCGGCTCGAAGCCGGCGAGCACGCGGCGGCTGACGGCATGTTCGCTGCGCAGCTGCGCGACGTACTCGTCGGCGGTCAGGCGCCCCCGCTCGGCCCCGGCGTAGAAGCTCGCCAGCAGGTCGCCGATCGCATCGACCTGCGCTTCGCTCACGCTGCCGCTGGCGATCAGGGCGTCCAGGGTGCGGCCGGCGGGCAGCCGCCGCATCCGCACCAGCCAGTCGACGACTTCGCCCGTGCCGTCGAGGGCCAGCCGGCCGTCGGCCTCGCGGGTGACGGTCGAGAGCCCGAGGTAAACGTCGGGCGCCAGCCGGCGGTTCAGCCGCAGCTCGTCGCGGCAGTTGCGCTCGCGCGCGGCGAGCGTGCGGAAGTCGAGGAAGGGATAGACGACGGGCTTTTTCAGCTTGTAGACAGTCGGCCCGGCGAGAAACAGCCACGACATGTGGGTTTCCACCGTCTCCACCGTGCTGACCGCCGCGCCGTAGGTGGCCGGGCGCGACAGCAGCGCGACCTTCTCCTCCAGCGACGCGGCGGCGCTGGCGGTGTCGATGACCGCCGGCCGGTTCACGCCGCTTTGCCCACGCGCGCGGCCGCCGCTTCCAGCGCCCGCGTGACCTCGTCGTCCTCGAGCTGATGGAAGTCGACGTAGAAGGCGGAGATGCCCCAGAAGTCGAGCGGCTGCATCAGGCAGATGACGTCGTCGGCCTCCTCCTGCAGCCGCTCGACGGTCTCGGGCGGCGCCACCGGCACGGCGACCACCAGCCGCTTCGCGCCGCGTTTCTTCAGCGCGTGCAGCGCGGCGATGGTGGTGGCGCCGGTGGCGATGCCGTCGTCGACGACGATGGCGGTGCGCCCCTTCGGGTCCGGCCGCGGCCGGTCCGCGAGGTACAGCCGGCGCCGGCGCTCGATTTCCGCCAGCTCGGGGGCGCAGACGCGGTCGATGTACTCCTGCGTGGCGCCGGTCTGGCGCGCGATGTCGTGGTTGATGACGAGCTCCGGCTCGTCGCCATCGACCACCGCGCCGACCGCGAGCTCGGGCTGCATCGGCGCGCCGATCTTGCGCACCAGCACGAGGTCCAGCGGCGCGTCGATGGCGGCGGCAATCTCCGCCGCGACCGGCACGCCGCCGCGCGGCAGCGCGTAAACGATGGGGTGGTCGAGCTTCATCGCCGCGACCCGTCGCGCCAGCTGCCGCCCGGCCTCGCGGCGGTCGAGAAAGCGTCCGCTCATCGGATTTCTCCCGTGGGTTGGGACGCCCCTACGCTACCGCGGCGGCGCGGCGGGCGCTTGATCGCGGGCAGCAGGCCGCGGCGGGCCTTGCCCGCCCAGCGGGGCTCGGGGCAGCTACAGGTCGGCCGGCTCCGGCAGGCGATGCTGCCGGCAGGCGGCAATGACCGTGTTGCGCAGCAGGCAGGCGATCGTCATCGGGCCGACGCCGCCGGGCACGGGGGTGATGGCGCCGGCAACCTCGACGGCCTCGGCGAAGGCGACGTCGCCGACCAGCCGGGTCTTGCCGGGCTCGTCGGCCGGCACGCGATTGATGCCGACGTCGATCACGCAGGCGCCCGGCTTGATCCAGTCGCCGCGCACCATTTGCGGCCGGCCGACGGCCGCCACCAGGATGTCGGCGCTGCGCGCGAACGCCGGCAGGTCGCGCGTGCGCGAGTGCGCGATGGTGACCGTGCAGTGCATCGCCAGCAGCAGCTGCGCCATCGGCTTGCCGACGATGTTCGAGCGGCCGACGACCACCGCGTGCAGGCCCGCGGGCTCGGGCAGCACCTCGCGGATCAGCAGCGAGCACCCATACGGCGTGCAGGGCACCAGCGCCGGGGCGCCGATCGACAGCCGGCCGACGTTGATCGGGTGAAAGCCGTCGACGTCCTTGGCCGGGTCGATCGCCTCGATCACTTCGCCTTCGTCGAGCTGCGGCGGCAGCGGCAGCTGCACCAGGATGCCGTGCACGGCCGGGTCCGCGTTCAGGCGGCGGACGAGGGCGAGCAGCTCCGCCTGGGAGGTGGATGCCGGCAGCCGGTGCTCGAACGAACGCATGCCCGCGGCCACCGTCTGCCGCGCCTTGTTGCGCACGTAGACCTCGCTGGCGGGGTCGTCGCCGACCAGCACCACGGCGAGTCCCGGCTGCAGGCGCTGTTCCGTGACCAGGTGGGCGACGGCGAGCGAGACGCGGTCAATGAGGTGGGCGGCGGCGGCTTTGCCGTCGATCAGGCGGGCGGGCATCGGTAACGCATGGCGGCGGGAACTGGCACGGAGGCTACCCGATCACGACAGCCTTCACGGCAGGTTCGATTCGAGCCGATGGGTGCGCAGCCGCGGCCCGCCCGAGGTCGGGAGGGGGCCGGTTCAACCGGCGGGGCTCCGCCTGGGGTAATGGCAGCGCATCGGGGATGCGTACTCGATGGTGAGGACGTGGCCACGTCGCCGGGCGGAAGGCGACGGCCGGCCAGCTCCGACCGGCGGTCGCAGGCGGGTCATCCGGCGGTCGCAACATCGAACAGAATGTGCGCCTTTGCGCCGTTTGGCGTCCGGTGGCGGGCAGGGTAGGCTTCGGCGGCAGCTGGGCTCCGGCGGCACACCTCGGCCGTCGCGCGGAGGGCTGGTTGCCGGATGCTTACTCTAGACTCACATGAACACGTGATGAGTCGGGGCGCCGGGTCACCGCATCGGTCTCGGCTTCATCGCACGGGGAGGTCGTATGAGGGTTTCGCTACGAGGACTCGCGGCGCGGGCGTTCGCCAGCGCATCGGGCCTCGCCATCCTGGTGGGTCTGTCCGGTTGCAACCTGACGCCAAAGTACCCCCCGCCGCCGACGTTCGCGGCGACTCCCGACTACCGCTACGTCATCGGCACGGGCGACTCGATCAGCGTCATGGTCTGGCGAAATCCGGAACTGTCGATGTCCGTTCCGGTGCGGCCCGATGGCCGGGTGACGATGCCGCTGGTCGAGGACCTGATGGCGCTCGGCCGCACGCCCACCGAGCTCGCGCGCGACATCGAGAAGGAACTGGCCAAGTACGTGCGCGACCCGATCGTGACGGTGATCGTGTCGGGCGCTTCGAGTCCGTTCAGCGAGCAGATCCGCATCCTCGGCGAAGCGACGCGGCCGCAGGCGATTCCCTACCGCCAGGACATGACCCTGCTCGACCTGATGATCATCGTCGGCGGCATCACGGACTTTGCCGACGGCAACCGGACCGTGCTCGTGCGCGGCTCCGAGCAGGGAAAGATGTACACGGTGCGCCTCAACGACCTGGTCAAGCGGGCCGACTTCTCGGCCAACGTCGACTTGAAGCCGGGAGACGTGCTGATCATTCCGCAGAGCTGGTTCTAGGCGTCCTCGCCGCGGCTTTCCGGCCGGTGATCGCCCGGCGCCTGCTTTCCCGGCGGCATTTCCGTCACTCTTGACCTGGATGCGCATCGTTCATGGATGAACTCCTCCGCCAACTGATCACGATCCTGCGCGGCATGTGGCACCGTCGCTGGTGGGGTCTGGCGGTCGCCTGGCTCATCGGCATCGTCGGTGGCGTCGTGATCTGGAACATTCCCAACCGCTACGAGGCGAGCGCCCGGGTCTTTGTTGACACTGACTCGCTGCTGAAGCCGCTGATCAGCGGGCTGGCCATCGCGCCGAACATCAACCAGCAGGTGGCGATGATCACGCGCACGCTGGTCTCGCGCCCGAACATCGAGAAGCTGATGCGCACCAGCGACATGGACCTGCTGGCGCGCACGCAGGCCGAAAAGGAGCGGATGGTCGATCAGCTGATGCGCGACATCCGTTTCGCCGGCGGCCGCGACAACATCTACAACATCTCCTACCGCGACACCAGCCCGGAGCGCGCGCGTCGGGTGGTGCAGAACTTCGTCTCGATGTTCGTGGAGACGGGGCTGGGCGACAAGCGGCGCGACGCCGAGAGCGCGATCCGCTTCGTCGACGACCAGATCAAGAACTTCGAGGCGCGCATCGAGGAGTCGGAGCGCCGCATCCGGGACTTTCGCCTCGCCAACATGGAGCTGCTGGGCACGGGCCAGTCGGGGAACTACTTCGCCCAGATCGCCGCGCTGACGGAAGACCTAAACCGCGTCAACCTTGAGCTGCGCTCGGCGGAACAGTCGCGCGATGCGCTCAAGCAGCAACTCGAAAGCGGCGATGTGCCCAGCATGCTGCCCTCCTTGCCAACGGCACCCGCGGCCTCGCTGACGCCGGAACTCGACGCCCGCATCGAGGCGCAGAAGCGGCAGGTCGACGAATTGCTGCGCCGCTATACCGAGCAGCATCCGGACATCGTGGCCAGCCGGCGCCTGATCGCGCAGCTGGAGGCCGAGCGCAAGCAGGCGATCGAGGAGCACCAGAAAGCCAGAAAGGAAGAGGGCAAGGGGGGCGGGGCGCCGACCAACCCAGTGTTCCAGCAGATCAAAATCGCACTGAGCGAGGCCGAGGCCAACGTCGCGGCGCTGCGTGGCCGCGTCGGCGAGATCCGTTCCCGCATCGACCGGCTGCAAAACGCGGCGAAGCGCCGCCCTGAGGTCGAGCAGCAGATCGCGCAGATGGAGCGCGAACTGGCGATGCAACGGCGCAATTACGACGCCCTGGTCGCGCGCCGCCAGCAGGCCTCGATGGGGCAGGAAGTCGAGGCCTCCGGCATCGGCGCCGAATTCCGGCTGATCGAGCCGCCGCGGGCGTCGCCAAAGCCCGTGTTCCCGGACCGCATGGCGATGGTGCTGATGGTCTTCGGCCTGGCGATCGCCGGCGGCCTCTTCACCTCGTTTGCCTATGCACAGGTCTTCCCGACCGTGGCCGACACGCCGACGTTGCGCCAGATCGGCAATCGGCCGGTGCTCGGCAGCGTGTCCATGCTGATGAGTGGGCCGATGCTGCGTCGGCGCCGCATCTATCACGCGGCGTTCGGCTCGGCGGTGGCGGGGTTGATGGCTTTCTATGGCGGCTGGCTGGCGTGGATCGCCTGGACGCTGAACAAATGAGGGCGGCAGCGTGGGACTGATCGAACAAGCCGCAAAGCGGCTCGAGGAACTGAAACGCGCCGGCATCGAGGTGCCGCTGGCCGACTCGGCGAGAGCTGGTGAGCCGGCTCGCGCCGAGGTGCGTGGCGGCGCGGGGTCGGACAGGACGGCGCCGTCGCCCAACGACGCGCAGGGGCTGTTCCGCAGTGCAGCGGAGCCTGCCGAAGCAGGTGCAGAGGCGCCCGCTCGGCGGTCGAAACTGGTCGAGATCGACCTGCAGCGGCTCGCGGCGGCGGGTTACGTGACGCCGACGGCGCCCAGGAGCCGTCTTGCCGACGAGATGCGCGTGATCAAGCGGCCCTTGATCAGCAACGCCCAGGGCAAGTCGGCAGCGCCGGTCGATGCCGCCAACCTGATCATGGTCACCAGCGCTTTGCCGGGCGAGGGCAAGACCTTCATGGCCATCAATCTGGCGATCAGCATGGCCATGGAGCTGGACACCACGGTGCTGCGGGTCGACGCCGACGTCGCTCGACCCGCGATCCCCGAACGCCTGGGTTTGCCGCCGGGCAAGGGCCTGCTCGACTTGCTGACCCGCAAGGACATCGACGTCGCCGACGTGCTGCTGCGCACGAACATCGAGCGGCTGTCGGTGTTGCCAGCAGGAACGCCGCACAGCCGCGCGACCGAATTGCTGGCCAGCGAGGCGATGACGCGGCTGGTCGAAGAAATGGCCAGCCGTTACCCGGAGCGGATACTCGTCTTTGACGCGCCGCCGTTGATCTCCTCGACCGAGTCGCGCGTGCTGGCCACGCATATGGGTCAGATCGTGCTGGTCGTGGAGGCCGATCGGACCCCGCAGGCCAGCGTCAAGCAGGCGCTCGCCACCCTCGAACAATGCCCGGTCGTGATGACCGTGCTCAACAAGACCGAGCGGTCCGGGTCGGGGTCCTACTATGGTTACTACGGCGCCTACGGCTAGCCCGCGGGCGCGGAATCGTTCGCTGCGGCCATGGGGTAGAGCGCCGGCGGTGGTCCGCAGCGCCGCCGGGTTGCTGTTCGGCATGACCGCGGCCACGCTCCCGGCGATGGGCTGGGCGCAACGGCTGGACTTCAACTCCGGCGTCCGCCTTTCCGCTGTGGCGTCGACCAATCCGGATCTGGCGCCGCGCGGTCAGGAACAGAGCGACGCTTGGCTTGTGCTTTCCCCTTTTTTCTCGGTAACGGGCCGGCTCGGCGACAAGGCCACGCTGTCGGCGAGCTTCGATCTCGGCGCGTCGCTGCGGCTGAGCGCGCGCGAGGGGTTCGAGTACAGTTCCTCCGCCATTCGGCCTTCCGGATCGCTGGCGACCACCTTCGAGGTGGTCGACAACTTCTTTTACGTCGACGTTCGCGCCGGCATCCAGAGCACGCTAAACGATCCCTTCGCTGCGACCACGGACCCGATCTCGCCCGTCAACACGACGACGTCATATCAGGTAGGCATCACGCCGTACATTCGCGGCACGCTCGTTCCCGGCGTCGAGTTCGAAGCGCGTAGCGCCAACTCCTGGACCGACCGAGCCTGGGGCGAGGAGACGGCCAACTACCGCGGTCAGTACGCCGGCACGCACAGCGTCCGCCTGGACCGGGCGCCCAGGCCGCTGGGATGGAGCCTCACTTACCAGCAGCAGACGTTGAGCAGCCGCGTCGAGGGGCAGGGTCTGCTCAGGACCGAGACCGCCCGGGCCAGTCTCCGATATGCGCTGACGGGCAGCGTCCTGGTCGGCGCCCGCGTGGGGGCCGAACGCTATAACTACCTCATCGGAGCGAGGGACTGGCAGACCTTCTACGGGTTGGAGGCGGGCTGGCGGCCGAGCGAGCGGACGTCGTTTGACGGCTATTGGGAAGACCGTGTCTTTGGCAACTCCTGGCAGCTGACGGCGACGCATCGCCGGCCCCGCTTTGCGCTGAGCGCCGCGTCGTCGCGGCAGATTTCGAACACGCCGCAGCAGTTCCTGACTTTTCCGGGACTCGCGAGTCTCGTTTCCCTGATCGATGCCGCCTTCACGACGCGGATCCCTGACCCGATCGAGCGCCAGCGCGCGGTGGTCGACTTTCTTTCGCGCACCCGCCTGCCGGAGGAGCTGCTGACCCCCACGATCATCTACGCGGAGGGTTTCACGATCCAGGAGCTGAACACGGCGACGATGGTCGTCTACGGCACGCGGCAGTCGTTGGCCTTCACGGTCAACCAGGGGGTGACGGAGTACTCATCCGGCCTGGTGCCTGGGCGGCCTTTCGACAACAAGACGAAGCAGAGGGGAGCCGAGCTGGTTTTCAACCGGCAGCTCGCGCGCGATGCGTCCGCCACGGCCTCGGCAAGCTGGAGAGAAACCGAGAACGCCCGCGACGCCAGCCAGCGCACCCGGCAGACGCAGTTAAGACTTGAGGCATCGCGGGCGCTGACAAGGCGCGCCGACGCCACCCTTGGCGCCCGCTATCAGTGGATCTCCTCGACCGTCCGCAACGACGCCAACGAGGCTGCCCTTTACGCGACTGTCTCGTACCGATTCGACTAAGCGGGCCCGACCATGTACGAAGCCTTCTACGGCCTGACCGGCAAGCCGTTCCAGCTCAACCCGGACCCGGCGTTCCTGTTCGCCAGCAAGGGGCACAGCAGCGCCTTCGCGTATCTCAAGTACGGCGTCTACCAGGGCGAGGGCTTCATGGTCATCACCGGCGAGATCGGCGCCGGCAAGACTACGCTGGTGCGGGCGCTGCTGGAGGAACTCGATCCCCGGCGCGTGGTGGCGGCGCAGCTGGTCAGCACGATGCTCGACTCCGACAACCTGCTGCGCGCGGTGGCCACGGCCTTCGGCCTGGCCGTGCGCGGCGAGGACAAGGCGCACCTGCTCGCCAGCCTGGAGGCGTTTCTCACCGCGCTGGTGACGCAGAACAAGCGCGCGCTGCTGATCGTCGACGAGGCGCAGAACCTCACGCCGCAGGCAATGGAGGAGCTGCGCATGCTGTCGAACTTCCAGCTCGGCGACCGCGCACTGCTGCAGAGCTTCCTGGTCGGCCAGCCGGAGCTGCGCGACCTGATGCGGGCGCCGACGATGCAGCAGTTGCGGCAGCGGATTATTGCCTCCTACCACCTCGGGCCGATGGACAAGGCTGAGACGCACGCCTACATCGAGCACCGGTTGCAGCGCGTCGGCTGGAAAGGCGACCCGAGCATCGACGACGACGCGTTCGCGCGCCTTTACGAGGCCAGCGGCGGCATCCCGCGCCGGATCAACCAGCTGTGCAACCGGCTGCTGCTGGCCGGCTACCTCGCCGAGAAGCATGCCCTGGGGCTGGAGGACGTCGAGGAAGTGGTGCGCGAGGTGAGCACGGAGCTTTCCGCCGATCCGCCACGGGCGCCGGTGATGGTGCTGCCGACGGCGCAGAGCCGCGCCGGCGGCGAGCCGGTGGCGATGGACTTCGCCGCGCTGGCCTCCACGGTGGACCGCATCGACGGCAACGTGCAGGAACTGCTCGAGATGGTGCAGGCCATCGTGCGGCCGCAGAAGGCCGCCAAGCCGGGCGGCAAGGCCGGCGGCTCGGGGGCGTGATGCTCGACCCGGTGGCCAGCCCCGGCCCGCTGCTGTGCGTCGTCGGCGCGCGGCCCAATTACATGAAGATGGCGCCGCTGCTGCGCGCGCTGGCCGCCCAGCCGGGGCTGCCGCGGGCGCTGCTGGTGCACACCGGGCAGCACTACGACTACGCGCTGAACGAGCGGCTGTTCGCCGACCTCGGGCTGCCGGCGCCGGACGTCAACCTGGAGGTCGGCTCCGGCTCGCACGCGGTGCAGACCGCGGAGGTGATGAAGCGCTTCGAGCCGCTGCTCGACGAGCATGCGCCGTCGTGCGTGATCGTCGTCGGTGACGTGAACTCCACGCTCGCCTGCGCGCTGGTGGCGGCCAAGCGCGAGGTGCCGGTGGCGCACGTCGAGGCCGGCCTGCGCAGCTTCGACCGCCGCATGCCGGAGGAGATCAACCGCGTCCTCACCGACCAGATCGCAGACCTGCTGTACACCACCGAGCGCGGCGCGCTGGACAACCTCGTCCGCGAGGGGATCGACCCGGCGCGCGTGCACTTCGTCGGCAACCTGATGATCGACTCTTTGCACGCGGCGCTGCCGCACGCCGTGCCGCCGGCGCGCACCCTCGCGGCCGAGGGCCACGCGCCGGAGCGGATCGCGCGCGGCTATGGCGTGGTGACGCTGCACCGGCCGTCGAACGTCGATGCGCCCGATGCGCTGGCGGCGCTCCTGCAGGCGCTGGCCGAAATCGGCCGCAGCCTGCCCCTGGTGTGGCCGCTGCACCCGCGTACGCGCGCCAGTATCGAGCGCTTCGGCCTCGAGGAGCTGCTGGCCGGCCCGGGCCTGACCTGCCTGCCGCCGCAGGGCTACCTGGAAATGGTGGGGCTGATGCAG
>CALGWX010000209.1 GCA_937936215.1 uncultured Burkholderiaceae bacterium
GTGCTGGTGCCGTGGCTGCCGCCTCATCGGCAGGCTCGCCGCGGCGCGCGCGATCGGCAGCCCGTCGCGGCTTGCGGCGGCGCGGTCCCCTGAACCTCGCGGCAACGCGCGCCTGATCGCCGTGCTGGCGCCGCTTTCCGCCCAGGTCGCCGAGTTGCCTGCCGGCTGGCGGCCGCTCGCGGAGCGCTTCCTCGCCTCGCCGCAGGGCGCCGCGCTGCAGGCCTTTCTTGCCGAGCGGATCGCCACTGGGGCCACGGTCTACCCGCCGCGGCCGCTGCGCGCGCTCGAACTGACGCCGCCGCAGTCCGTGCGCGTGGTGATCCTCGGCCAGGATCCCTACCACGGCCCATGCCAGGCGCATGGCCTGGCGTTTTCCGTGCCCGACGGCGTGCGCCCGCCGCCGAGCCTGCGCAACATCTTCCTGGAACTCAGGCGCGACCTCGGCTGCCCGCCGCCGCCCTCCGGCGATCTGTCCCGCTGGGCGCGGCAGGGCGTGCTGCTGCTCAATGCCGTGCTCACGGTCGAGGAAGCCCACCCCGGCAGCCACGCCGGCAAGGGCTGGGAAGCGTTCACCGACGCGGTGATCGAGCTGCTGGCGCGCGATGCGGTGCCGAAGGCCTTTCTGCTCTGGGGCGCCTACGCACAGGGCAAGCGCGCGCTGATCGAGGCCGCCGGCGGCGATCACGCGATGCTGCTGGCGAACCATCCCTCGCCGCTGTCGGCGCGGCGGCCGCCGCTGCCGTTCCTCGGTTGCGGCCACTTCTCGCAGGCCAACGCGTTCCTGGCCGCGCGTGGCCGCGGCTCGATCGACTGGTGCGGGGCCGGGCAGGTCCAGGCGGCCTGACGTCTCCGGTCGTCCCGCGCCCGCCCGGGGCCGGGAGCAGGCTTGGCTCGACTGGAAACTGTGCCCGACGCGCGCGGCGAAACGGTGCCTCGGGTTGCGTTGATCGTGGCTCGCGCGATGCAGGTCGCGCCTGTCGTGGGGCGGCCGCCAGCTCCCGCGCGAAAGGCTCAGAACCCCTCGACCGCCAGCAGGTCGCGAATCTTCGGGTACGGATAGATCGGCCCGTCGCGGCAGATGAAGGTGGCGCCGAACTGGCAGTGGCCGCAATGGCCAACCGCGCACTGCATGTTGCGCTCGGTGGAAAGGTAGATCTGCCCCGGCGGCACGCCTTTCTCGACCAGGTGCTCGGCGGCGGTGCCCATGAAGCCGCCCGGCCCGCACAGCATCGCAATCGTGCGCTCGCTGCGGACGACCACTTCGTCGAGCACCTTGAGCTTGCCGCTGACCTGCCAGCGCCAGTTGGCCGAGCCTTCGCTCGCGGCCACCAGTACGGTGGTGTCGGGGACCTTCTGCCATCGCTCATAGCGCTCCGGCCAGATGAACTCGTCGACGCGCTTGACCTTTTGCACGATGGTGAAGTGGCCGAAGCGCTCGCGGCGCCGGATCATGTGGTTGATCACGGAGACGACCGGCGCGCAGCCCAGCCCGCCGGAGACGACGATCACGTCCTGCCCCTCGGCCTCGCGCAGCGGCCAGCCGCGCCCGTAGGGCCCGCGGATGCCGAGCCGCTGTCCCTCGCGCAACTGCTCCAGCCCGCGGGTGACGCGGCCGACGCGGTTGATCGTGTGCACCAGCAGGTCCTCGTGCTCCGGGTCGGAGACGATCGAGATCGGCACCTCGCCCACGCCGTACAGGTACAGCATGTTGAACTGGCCGGGATCGTAGGTGTAGTTGGCGTGCGCGATCGGGTCGGTGAAGCGCAGGTAGAGCGTGAAGATCGTGCTCGACTCCTGCACCCGGCGCACGATCTCCGCCTCGTGCGGCACGTAGGCGTTCGGGCGCTGCTGCGTCAGGCTATGGCCGCGCATCGGGCTCCCCCTCGACGATGGCGCGCGCCTCGGCGGTGATGTCGATGCCCACCGGGCACCAGGCGATGCAGCGGCCGCAGCCGACGCAGCCGGAGCGGCCGTACTGGTCGTGCCAGCTGCCGAGCTTGTGCGTCAGCCACTGCCGGTAGCGGAAGTGGGTCGCCGCCCGCACCGTCCAGCCGTGGATATAGCTGTGGCCGGGCGTGAAGCAGGAGTCCCACTGCCGGTAGTGCTCGACCTGGCGGCCGTCGAGGCTCGGCGCATCGCCTTCGCTATGGCAGAAGCAGGTCGGGCACACCGAGCTGCAGTTGCCGCAGGACAGGCACCTCTCCGCCACCTCTTTCCAGCGCTCGTGGTGCAGCCGAGCGAACAGCGCTTCCTTGAGGTTGCGGCCCGGCAGCGCGCGCGTCTGCGCCGCCACCGCCGCGTCGTGCTCGGCGGCGGCGCGGGCCAACTGCTCCTCGGTGGCGGGCTCGGTCGGCAGCGCGTCGAGCAGTTCCAGCCCACGGTCGCTCTTGGCGCGCAGCAGGAAGCCCTCGTCGAGCTCGGTCAGCGCGACGTCGAAGCCGGCGCTGGCCGCCGGGCCGTCGCCGGTAGAGACGCAGAAGCAGGTCGCCGCCGGCCGCGCGCAATCGACGGCGACGATGAACAGCGCCCGGCGGCGCTTGTTGTAGTAGGCGTCGGCGTAGGCGCCGTAGCAGAAGTGCTGGTCCTGCAGGTGCAGGGCGGCCAGATCGCAGGCGCGCACGCCGATCACCGCTATCGGTTGCACCGTCGGCTGGGCGTCGGTGAAGCGCATCTCGCCGCGGTCGCCGCGCTCGGCGCGCCACAGCGCCTCGCGCGGGGCGAAGGTCAGCGGCTTCAGGGCCTGCGGGCCGTTGGCCCAGGCGAAGCAGCGGCGGGTGCCATTGGAGATCAACCGGTAGCGGCCGGGCGCCTGCTCGTCGAGCGCGCCGTGCGGCAGTTGCGCCGCGCGCTCCAGCGTGTCGAAGACGATCGTGCCGTCGCGCACCTGCGGCCCGATCACCTGCCGGTGCTCGCGGCGCAGGACGTCGATCAGCCGCTGCAGGTCGTCGCGGGCGAGAAAGACCTGGCCGTTCATGGGCGGTCCTCGGGGCGGCTGGCCGCGGTTGCCGCGCGCGGCTCGCGCCCGCACAAAGGCGCCGCGCGCAAGGTCGGCTCGACGGCGCCGTGGGCCGACACGGTGGCTTTCATCGCAGCGCCTCCTCGATCGCGGCCTCGGCGAGCGCCGGCAGCGCGGCGGCCACTGTCGCGCTGAGCGCCTCGCCCGCGGTCCGCGCCGGATCGATCGTCACGCCGACCCAGGCCAGTTCGGGCGGCAGCGTGCCGAACGTC
>CALGWX010000210.1 GCA_937936215.1 uncultured Burkholderiaceae bacterium
GCGGCCGCGCAGGCGGCCAGTTGCAGCCAGTAGATGCCGGAGGCGCCAAGGTTCACCGCCGGCATTGTGCCGCCGTCGCTGGCCGGGGCCAGCGACGGGCGCGGCAGGGCCGCGGGTTTGTGCCGTCTCTCCATCGTGCCGCCCCTTTGACCGCGCGCAACCGCGCCGCCGCTGCAGCGTCTAGAAGATGGAATCGCCGCGCCGGGCGCCTGCGGGAGCGCGGCGGCAGTCGAGATGCCCATGGCGCGGCCCGGCGCCGCGCGGAGGACGCGATGACGATGAAGATCCTGCTGCCGGTCGACGGCAGCCGCTACAGCGATGCCGCGCTGGCCTTCGTGGCGGCACGCCCCTTCCGGGAGGAGGCGCCGCCGCGGATCGACCTGCTCAACGTGCAGTTGCCGGTGCCGCCGCGCGCCGGCCGTGCGGTGGGCGCCGAGATCGTCCGTGCCTGGTACGAGGCGGAGTCGACCAAGGTGCTCAAGCCGGCGGTGGCCGCGCTGCGCCGCGCCCACCTCGACCCGGCCTGGCACTACGCCGTGGGCAACCCCGGCGTCGAGATCGCCGATTGGGCTAACCGCCACGGCATCGACCTGATCGTGATGGGTTCGCACGGCCACTCGGCGCTCGCCGGGCTGCTGTTCGGCTCCGTGACCCAGCGCGTGCTCGCCTCGACGACGGTGCCGGTGCTGGTGCTGCGCACGCCGAAGGCGCCGAAGCGCGCCTCGCTGCGGCTGGGTATCGCGCTGGACGGCAGCGCCTACGGCGAGGCGGCGGCGCGCTACGTGCTCCAGCACCGGGGGCTGTTCGGCCCGCGGCCAGCGATCACCCTGATCCACGTCCACACGCCGTCGCTGCTGGAGCCCCGTCGCCGCGCCGGCGAGGTGCCCACGGTGGAGGAGCTGGCCCGCGCCGAGGCGGAGGCGTTCGAGCAGGCGCTGGCGCCGGCGCGCGAGATGTTCGCGCAGGCAGGCATCCCGTTCGTCGAGCAGCGCTTCGTCGGCCATCCCGGCGAGGAGATCGCCCGCTTCGCCCGCGAGTCGCGCCTCGACCTGCTGGCCATGGGCTCGCACGGCCGCGGCGCGCTTAAGGCCGCGCTGCTCGGATCGGTGGCGTGCCAGGTCGCAGCGCGGTGCAAGACGCCGCTGCTGCTGATCCGGCGGCCCGAGGGTTGAGGCGCCGTCGGCCACGAAGCCGTGCCGGTCGCCGCGCTGACCCGTGCAGCGACAGGCCAGTGATCGACAGCCAGGTGCCATCGGCCAGCTGGGTGCCGGTTGGGGCGCTGCGCCGTTGGGTGCGAGGCGGTGAATGCGCGAAGCGCCAGCGTTCTTCGCGGCGCCCTCCCCCTGAGGGATCCGCGGTGCGCTTCCACCCCGCGCCGCTCGCACCGGTTTCGTTGAGCGCCTACGAGGTCGCGGTCACGGCACGGGCGACACGGCCGGTGACGGACTTGCGCGCGAGATGGCGTCAGCGGCATCAGCCATCAAGGCGGACTTGCACGTAGCGCATCGGAACACCTGACTCAGGTCAACGGCGGCGCCGATCGCGCTGCGCCGCCGGCCCTCCCCTCCTAGACTGGCTGTCGAGCGGCGCGGCTGCGACCGCGGTCGCGCCGCCGCGATCGGCGGAGGACCCCCAATGAAAATCCTGCTTCCCTACGACGGCAGCCGCCATGCCCGCCGCGCGGTGGAGTTCGTGGCCGCGCGCGTGCCGTTGATCGGCCGCGACCCCGTCGTCTGGCTGCTGAACGTGCAGCCGCCGCTGTTCACCGAGATCCCGACGGCGGTCACGCGCAAGCGGCTGGCGGAGCTGTACGCCAAGCGCGCCGCCAGCGTGCTGCGGCCGGCGCGGGCCATCCTCAAGCGCGCCGGCCTCGAGGCGCACGCCACGCATCTGGTCGGCGTGCCGGGGCTGCGCATCGCGCGCGCCGCCCGCAGCAAGAAGGCGGACCTGATCGTGATGGGTTCGCACGGCCGCAGCGCCACCGCCGGCATGCTGATGGGGTCGGTCACCAGCACCGTGCTCGCCCACTGCGACACGCCGGTGCTACTGCTGCGCGACGGCGCGGCGCCGAAGGCCGAATCGCTGCGCGTCGGCGTGGCCGTCGACGGCGGCAAATACGGCGAAGCCGCCGTGCGCTGGGTGCTCGCGAACCGCGATCTGTTCGGCCCGCAGCCGCAGTTCGAGCTGCTGCACGCGGTGCGCGAGATGCCGATCCAGCTCAAGACGCTGCTCGCCAACCTCGCGGACATGACCTTCACCCACGAGCGGGTGCGGGCGCTGCGCAAGCAGCAGTTCGACCGCGCGGTGAAGTCGTCGCTGCGGCTGTTCGGCGCCGCGGGACAGGCGGTCAAGCCGGTCGAGTTGGTCGGCGATGCCGGCGACGAACTCGCTGCGTACGCGCAGCGCGAGCTCGACGTGCTGGTGATGGGCTCGCACGGCCAGGGCCTGTTCAAGGCGGCGGTGCTGGGCTCGGTGGCCACACGGGTGGCGGCCAAGTGCACCACGCCGCTGCTGTTGATCCGCAAGGCGTGAGCGACCGTGAACAGAGCGACGTCGCGCCCCGATCCCGTGGCGGCGTCCCCTCTACTCCCCGGGACGCGGCGGTCCGTCGCGACCTCGCGCCGCCCGCGACGAGCGTGCTGTGCTTTTTCAGGCGAGGCCCACGATGAATGCGCCGGAGCCGTTGCGCGAACTGACCGCTGAGGCCCGCGCCTGGCACGCGCTCGAAGCCCCGGCAGCGCTGGCGGCGCTCGACGCCTCGGCCAAGGGACTGACCGCCGCCGAGGCCGCGGCGCGGCTGGCCAAGTACGGCCGCAACGAACTGCCGCCGCCGCCGAAGCGCTCGCCGCTGGTGCGCTTCCTGCTGCAGTTCCACAACGTCCTGATCTACGTGCTGATCGCCGCCGGCGTGGTCACGGGGCTGCTTGGTCACTGGGTCGACTCGGGCGTGATCTTCGGCGTCGTCGTCATCAACGCGCTGATCGGCTTCATCCAGGAAGGCAAGGCCGAACGAGCGCTCGAAGCGGTGCAGGCGATGCTCGCCAGCCAGGCGGTGGTGCTGCGCGACGGCCAGCGGCACGAGATCGCGGCGGCGGAACTGGTGCCCGGCGACGTCGTGCTGCTCGCCTCCGGCGACCGCGTCCCCGCCGACCTGCGCCTGCTGAAGGCCAAGAACCTGCGGGTGAACGAGGCAGCGCTGACCGGCGAGTCGGCGCCGGTGGAGAAGTCGGCCGCGGCGGTCCGCGAGGCCGCCGTGCTCGCCGAGCGCACGCCGATGTGCTACTCGGGCACCGTGGTCACCTTCGGCCAGGGCACGGGGGTGGTGGTCGCCACCGGCAGCCAGACCGAGCTCGGCCGCATCGGCAGGCTGGTGGCGGGGGTGGCGCACCTGGCCACGCCGCTGACGCGCAAGCTCGACCAGTTCGCCCGCCGCATCACCCTCTTCATCCTTGCCGGCAGCGCGATCACCTTCGCCGTCGGCACGCTCGTGCACGGCCTACCGGCGGTGGAAATGTTCCTCGCCGTGGTCGGGCTGGCGGTGGCGGCGATCCCCGAGGGGCTGCCGGCGATCGTCACCATCACGCTCGCCATCGGCACGCAGGCGATGGCCCGCCGCCACGCCATCGTGCGGCGGCTGCCGGCGGTGGAGACGCTCGGCAGCGTCACCGTGATCTGCTCGGACAAGACCGGGACCCTGACCAAGAATGAGATGACCGCCGTGCGCGCAATCCTGCCCACCCGCGTCGTCGAGGTCAGCGGCGCCGGCTACGCGCCCGAAGGCGGCTTCACCGTCGACGGCGAGCCGCTCGACCCGCAGTCGGCCGAGGACCTGCTGCACTTCGCCCGCTGCGGCCTGCTGTGCAACGATGCCGAGGTGCGGCACGTCGAGGGCGAGTGGCGGCTGGCCGGCGACCCGACCGAGGGCGCGCTGGTCACCCTGGCGCTCAAGTGCGGGCTGGATCGCGGCGAGGAGATGGGCAGCCTGCCGCGCGTCGACGAGATCCCGTTCGAGTCCGAGCACCGCTACATGGCCACGCTGCACCACGACCACGCCGGCCACGCGCGTGTGTACCTGAAGGGAGCGCCGGAGCGGGTGCTCGACCTCTGCCGCACGCAGGCCGACGGCCGCGCCCTCGACCGCGCCTGGTGGGACGAGCAGTTGCAGCGGGCCGCGCGCGACGGCCAACGGGTGCTGGCGCTGGCAGCCTGCGAGCTGCCGAAGCGCGCGACCGCCCTGTCGATGGACGACATCACCGACCGCTTCACGCTGCTCGGGCTGGCGGGGATGATCGACCCGCCGCGGCCGGAGGCGATCGAGGCCGTGGCGCAGTGCCAGGCCGCCGGCATCCGCGTCAAGATGATCACCGGCGACCATGCCTTGACCGCGGCGGCGATCGGCACGCAGCTCGGCCTGAACGGCGAGCAGGCGCTGGCCGGGCCGGACATCGAGGAACTCGACGAGAAGGCGTTGGCCGAGCGCATCGCCGCCACCGACGTGGTCGCCCGCGCCAGCCCCGAGCACAAGTTGCGGCTGGTCGACGCGCTGCAGTCGCGCGGCGAGATCGTCGCGATGACCGGCGACGGGGTGAACGACGCCCCAGCCCTGAAATCCGCCGACATCGGCGTGGCGATGGGCCGCAAGGGCACCGACGCCGCCCGCGAGGCCTCCGACATCGTACTGACCGACGACAACTTCGCCTCGATCAGCGCCGCCGTGCACGAGGGGCGGACGATCTACGACAACATCAAGAAAGCGCTGCTGTTCGCGCTGCCCACCAACGGCGGGCAGGCGATGGTGATCCTGCTGGCGGTGTTCGTCGGCATGGCGCTGCCGGTCACCGCGGTGCAGGTGCTGTGGGTCAACATGGTGATCACGGTGACGCTGGCGCTGGCGCTGGCCTTCGAGCCGGCCGAGGCCGGCGTGATGCAGCGGCCGCCGCGGCCGCCGGCCGAGCCGCTGATCACCACCGCCATGCTGGCGCACATCGTCTACGTGACCCTGCTCGTCACCGGCGTCACCTTCTGGATGTTCCAGTGGGAACTCGGCCGCGGCGTGGCGATCGAGGAAGCGCGCACGGCGGCGCTGATCGAGGCGAAGTTGTCGTCGGTCA
>CALGWX010000211.1 GCA_937936215.1 uncultured Burkholderiaceae bacterium
GAGGCCTCACGAACGCGCCGCGTCGTGACTGCGCATGCGCGGCCGGGAAGGCCGAAGCCGGCTCGCGCGGCGGTTCGATTCACGGCTTCTCCGGCTGGCAAGGGGTGCGTGGCATTATAGGAAGCGTGCCCTCGACGACTCGGCTGCGCGCGCTGGGATCACTGCCTGCGGCGCGATGCTGACGCTCCCCATGAACGACTCGCCCGACGAACGCCTGCAGGCGCTGAGCCGCTGGCTGAGCGGCCTCGCCGGCGAGTTCGGCCTGCAGCTCGACTCGCTGCGGCCGGCCTCGGCCGACGCCAGCTTTCGCCGCTACTTTCGTCTCGAAGCCCGGCAGGCTCCCGGCGGCACGGCCGTTGCGATGGACGCACCGCCGCCGCAGGAGGACACGCGGCCATTCATTCGCATTGCCGCGCTGCTGCACGAGGCGGGACTGAACGCGCCACGCGTGCTGGCGCAGGACACGGCGCAGGGCTTCCTGCTGCTCACCGACCTGGGCACGACCACCTATCTCGCGGCGCTGAACGACGCCAACGCCGACGATCTCATGCGCGCCGCCACCGAGGCGCTGCTGCGCTGGCAGCGCGCCAGCCGCGACGACGCGTTGCCGCCGTATGACGAGGCGCTGCTGCGGCGCGAGCTGGACCTGTTTCCGGACTGGTACCTCGGCCGCCATCTGAAGCTGGAGCTGACGCCTTCGCGGCGGCAGCTGCTGCAGTCGGTCTCGCGGCTGCTGATCGACGCGGCGCTGGCGCAGCCGCGCGTGTTCGTGCATCGCGACTACATGCCGCGCAACCTGATGGTCTGCGAGCCCATGCCCGGCGTGCTCGACTTCCAGGACGCGGTGCACGGCCCGATCACCTACGACCTGGTCTCGCTGCTGCGCGATGCGTTCGTCTCCTGGCCCGAGGAACGCGTGCTCGACTGGACGATCCGCTACTGGGAGCGCGCCCGCCGCGCCGGCCTGCCGGTGGCGGCGGACTTCGCCGAGTTTTACCGCGACTTCGAGTGGATGGGCCTGCAGCGGCACCTGAAGGTGCTCGGCATCTTCGCCCGCATCTTCTATCGCGACGGCAAGCCGCAGTACCTGGCCGACACGCCGCGCTTCATCGCCTATGCGCGCGCGGTGGCGCGCCGTTACCGGCCGTTGGGGCCGCTGGCGCGCCTGCTCGACGAGATCGAGGGCGTCACGCTGCAGGTGGGCTACACGTTCTGAGCCGATGCGAACGAAGGCCCTGCTCTTCGCTGCCGGCCGCGGCGAGCGCATGCGACCGCGCTCGGACACGGTAGCCAAGCCGCTGCTGCGCGCCGGCGGCCGCCGTCTGATCGAGTGGCAGATCGAGGCGCTGGCGCGGGCCGGCATCGGCGAGATCGTGATCAACACCGCGCACCTGGCGCAGCAGATCGAAGACACCCTCGGCGACGGCCGCCGCTACGGGGTGCGCCTTTCGTACTCGCGCGAGGGCGACCGCGCCGAGGACGCGCTGGAGACGCTCGGCGGCATCGTGCGCGCGCTGCCGTTGCTCGGCGACCGGCCCTTCATCGCCGCCAGCAGCGACATCGTCACCGACTTCGACTACCGCCGGCTCGGCGCGGCCATCGAGACGATCGCCCGCGGCGAGGCGGTGGCGCACCTGGTGCTGGTCGACAACCCGCCCTTCCATCCCGACGGCGACATGGGGTTGGCCGATGGCCGCATCGCGCTTTCGCCGCCGCGGCTGACCTACGCCAACATCGGCGTCTTTTCGCCGGCGCTCTTCACGGGGCTGGCGCCGGTGCGCGCCAAGCTCTTTCCCTGGCTGTATCGCTTCGCGGCGCAGGGACAGGTCAGCGGCGAGCACTTCCGCGGCCGCTGGCACAACGTCGGCACCCCGGCCGAACTCGACGCGCTCGATGCGCAGCTCGCCGCCGCGGCGCGGGCGACCGCCTGAGAAGCGGATGGCGGGCGCGCGCACAGCGATCGTGATCGGCGGCGGGCCGATCGGGCTCGTCGGCGCGGCGCTGCTGGCGCAGCGGCGCATCGCCTGCACCGTGCTCGACGTCCGGCCGCTCGCGGAAGCGCTGCGCGACGGCCGCCTGCTGGCGCTGTCGCGCGGCACCTGGGAACTGCTGGCGCCGGTCCTGGGCGAGCGGCTGCCGCCGCGCGCCCCGATCCGCGAGGTCTATGTCTCTTCCGCCGGCGACTACGGCGCCACCCGCATCAGCGCCAGCGACTTCGACGGCGTCGATCTCGGCGCCACCGTGCGCTATGGCGACCTGCTGGCCGCGCTCGCCACTGCCGTCGAAACGATGCCTGGCATCGAGGTCATGCGGCCGGCCAGCGCCACCGGCGTGCGGCAGCGTCCGGATAAGGTCGAGGTGACAATGGCCGACGGGCGCGTCCTCGAAGCGGATCTCGCCGTCCATGCGGAAGGCATGCCGGCCGCCGAGGACGGCGAGCCGGCCGAGCCGGAGGACTGGGCGTTGCTCGCCGACCTGCGGCTGCGGCCGGCGCGCGAGAGCCTTCCCGCGGGCGCGGCGTTCGAGCGGTTCACGCGCGGCGGCCCGCTGGCACTGCTGCCGCTGCCGGGAGCGGCCGACCGCGACGAGTTGCGCAGCTTTTCGCTCGTGTGGTGCATGCGGCAAGCCGATGCGCTGCGCCGCCAGCCGTTGGCCGATGCCGAACTGCTGGCCGAGCTGCGAGCGGAGCTTGGCGTTCGCATCGGTGCGCCGGTCGCGATCGGGCCGCGGCGCCTCGTGCCGCTGCCGCGCCGGCTGCGCGGGGACGTGCACCAGCATCGGGTCGTTGCCATCGGCAACGCGGCGCAGACGCTGCACCCGGTGGCCGGCCAGGGCTTCAATCTCGGCGTGCGCGACTGCGTCACGCTGGCCGACGAGCTGGCGCAGCAGGCATCGGTGCCGCAGGCGCTGGCGCGCTACGCGCAACGGCGCCTGGCTGACCGCAACGCGATCACGATGGTGACGCGCGGCCTGCCCGCGGTGTTCGGCAACCGCTTCGCGCCGCTCGCGGTGGCGCGCGGCCTCGGACTGGCCCTGCTCGATGCCGCGCCGCCGTTGCGCCGCACGCTGGCGCAACTGCTGATCTTCGGCGTGCGCCACTAGCGCAATCGCGCCGCCGCGACAGAGCCCGTTGGCTACAATTCGTCTCCCTTCGCCCCCCAATCACCCCGTCTTCGCCATGCGCATCGGCTCGCACGAGCTGAGGAACCGCGTTTTCGCGGCCCCGATGGCGGGGGTGACCGATCGGCCGTTTCGCCGCCTCTGCCGTCGCCTCGGCGCCGGCTACGCGGTGGCCGAGATGGCGGCCTCCAACCCGCGACTGTGGGCGAGCGTGAAGACGGCGCGGCGGCTGAACCACGACGGCGAGCCCGGGCCGGTGGCCGTGCAGCTGGCTGGCGCCGACCCTCAGATGCTCGCCGAGGCAGCCCGCTACAACGTCGACCGCGGCGCGCAGATCATCGACATCAACATGGGCTGCCCGGCGAAGAAGGTCTGCGCGGTGGCCAGCGGCTCGGCACTGCTGCGCGACGAGGCACTCGTTGGCCGCATCCTCGATGCCGTCGTGCGCGCGGTCGACGTGCCGGTGACCCTGAAGTTCCGCACCGGCTGGTCGCCGCAGGAGCGCAATGCCGTTCGCATCGCCCGCCTTGCCGAGGCGGCCGGGGTGCGCATGCTCACGCTGCACGGCCGCACGCGCGCCTGCGGCTTCAGCGGCCAGGCGGAGTACGACACCATCGCCGCCGTGAAAAGGGCAGTGTCGATCCCGGTGGTGGCCAACGGCGACATCGACTCGCCGCAAAAGGCGCACGAGGTGCTCGCCGCCACCGGCGCCGACGCGGTGATGATCGGCCGCGCGGCGCAGGGGCGACCGTGGATCTTTCGCCAGGTCGAGCATTACCTGCGCCATGGCGAGGAGCTTGCGCCGCCGACGGTCGACGAGATCCGCCCGCTGCTGCAGGAGCACCTGCACGAGCACTACGCCTTCTATGGCCGCGAGCAGGGCGTGCGCACGGCGCGCAAGCACATCATCTGGTACACGCGCCGGCTGGCCGGCGGCCGCGCCTTCTGCGAGCGGATGAACCGCATCGACGATCCCGGGGCGCAGGCCGCCGCGGTCGACGAGTTCCTGCGCGAGCACGGCGCGCGCTACGGCCGGCTCCGCGACGACGACAGCGCCGACCAGACGACGCCGGCCCCGGCCGCCGCGACCTGAGACAAACATCCCTTGCGAGGAGACGGAACCCATGACACCCAAAGCGCCGCCTGCCAGCGGCCGCACGGGCGCTGGCAACGGCGAACCGAACGCAGCGTCCGTGCCGGCCGCTGCGAACGCCGGGCAGGGCGAGACGATCGAGCAGTGCATCCTGCGCAACCTGCACCAGTACTTCGACCACTTGGGCGGCGCCAAGCCGCACGCACTGCACGAGATGGTGATGCAGGCCGCCGAGCGGCCACTGCTGAAGTTCGCGATGCAGCGGGCCGGCGGCAACCAGTCGGCGGCGGCGGCGCTGCTCGGCATCAACCGCAACACGCTGCGCAAGAAGCTGCTCGAGTACCGACTGGACAAGGAGTGACGGTGAACGACGACGCCGCGGCAGCTGGCGGCCGGCGCGCCGCAGCGGTTTTGACGCGATCTTGGGGGCCGCCCCGTGGTGGCGGCAGGCCGCACCCCTGCGGGGTCGACTCGCGCCGCAGGCGGGTTCACGGCCTCGCAGTGACGGAGCCCGCCCGATGAAGCAGGCGCTGATCAGCGTTTCGGACAAGACCGGCGTCGTCGAGCTGGCGCAGGGGCTCGCCGAACTCGGCTACCGGATCCTGTCCACCGGCGGCACGGCAAAGCTGCTCGCCGCCAGCGGTGTGGCGGTGACGGAGATCGCCGACTACACCGGCTTCCCGGAGATCCTCGACGGCCGCGTCAAGACGCTCAATCCGCGCGTGCATGCCGGCCTGCTGGCGCGCCGCGACGTGCCCGCGCACATGGCGGCGCTCGCCGCGCACGGGATCGAGCCGATCGACATCCTCTGCGTGAACCTGTATCCGTTCGAGCAGACGGTGGCGCGGCCCGACTGCGCCTTCGACGAGGCGATCGAGAACATCGACATCGGCGGTCCGGCGATGCTGCGCGCGGCGGCGAAGAACCACGCCTCGGTAGCGGTGCTGGTCGACCCCGCCGACTATCCGGCGCTGCTGCAGGAACTGCGCACGCACGGGCGCGTCGGCTCGGCGATGCGTTTCGAACTGGCGAAGAAGGTCTTCGCGCACACGGCCCGCTACGATGGCGCGATCAGCAACTACCTGTCGTCGCTGGACGAGAAGCTGCAGCCCACGGCGTACCCGCGGACGCTGACCCGGCAGTGGACCAAGGTGCAGGACATGCGCTACGGCGAGAACCCGCACCAGAGCGCCGCTTTCTATCGCGAGCGCGTCGTCGGCAGCGGCCTGCTCGCCAACTACGTCCAATTGCAGGGCAAGGAACTCTCCTACAACAACATCGCCGACGCCGACGCGGCGTGGGAGTGCGCGCGCAGCTTCGAGCAGCCCGCCTGCGTGATCGTCAAGCACGCCAACCCGTGTGGCGTGGCCATCGCCGCGGACGTCGCGGGCGCGTACGCGAAGGCGTTCAAGACCGACCCCACTTCCGCCTTCGGCGGCATCATCGCCTTCAACCGGCCGGTCGACGGCGCCTGCGCGCGCGCGGTGGCGGGGCAGTTCGTCGAGGTGGTGCTGGCGCCGGCGTTCGATGCCGGCGCGCGCGAGGTCTTCGCCGCCAAACAGAACGTTCGCCTGCTCACGGTGGCGCCCGGCGCGGCGCACAACGACGTGGAGTTCAAGCGCGTCGGCGGCGGGCTGCTGGTGCAAAGCGCCGATATCGCCACCGTTGGCCCGGGCGACCTCAGGGTGGTCACGCGGCGGCAGCCGACCGCAGAGCAGGTCCAGGACCTGCTGTTTGCCTGGCGGGTGGCAAAGTTCGTCAAGTCCAACGCCATCGTCTTCGCCGGCGGCGGCATGACCTTGGGCGTCGGCGCGGGGCAGATGAGCCGGCTCGACTCGGCGCGAATCGCGTCGATCAAGGCGCGCGAGGCCGGGCTATCGCTCGCCGGTTCTGCCGTGGCCTCCGATGCCTTCTTCCCGTTCCGCGACGGCCTCGATGTCGTCGTCGACGCCGGCGCCACCTGCGTCATCCAGCCAGGCGGCAGCGTCCGCGACGAGGAGGTGATCGCCGCCGCCAACGAGCGCG
This sequence comes from uncultured Burkholderiaceae bacterium, assembly GCA_937936215.1. Classification (GTDB taxonomy): domain Bacteria; phylum Pseudomonadota; class Gammaproteobacteria; order Burkholderiales; family Burkholderiaceae_F; genus JADJWR01. The sequence continues at coordinate 6,239 of CALGWX010000211.1, forward strand.
ACGTGGCGATGGTGTTCACCGGCGTGCGCCATTTTCGCCACTGAGCCGGCGCGCGGCGTCGGAGCATCCGGCGCATTGACCCATGCAAATCTGGCCTCCGCACTCGGCCGGATTCGGTACTGGCTTCGGCGCGGCCGCTTTGGTCGAGGGCGGCTCATAAGCCGCCGGCATCGCGCCGCGGCCGGGCGCGAAGCGCGCTACTCGGGGCGGTGGCAGAATCGCCGCGTGTCCAGCCCCGCGCGCATCCTCGGCATCGACCCCGGCCTGAACCGAACCGGCTGGGGCGTGATCGAGCCGGTGGGCGGCCGTACGGTTTGTGTCGACGCCGGGGTGATCCGGGTCCCGCCGGGTGAACTGCCCGACCGGCTGGCGGCGATCCTGGCCGGCCTTGGCCGCGTGATCGCTGAGACGCGACCCTCGCGCGCCAGCGTGGAAAAAGTGTTCGTCAACGTCAACCCGCAGGCCACGCTGCTGCTCGGGCAGGCGCGCGGCGCGGCCATCTGCGCCGCGGTCGCTGCCGGAGTGCCGGTGCGCGAACACACGGCGCTGCAGGTCAAACAGGCCGTGGTCGGCTACGGCAAGGCGGGCAAGGACCAGGTGCAGACGATGGTGCAGCGGTTGCTGGGGCTGGCCACGCCGCCGCCGCTGGATGCGGCCGACGCGCTGGCCTGCGCGCTGTGCGACCTGCACGCGGATCGCCTGCTGGCCCTCGGCGGCCCGAGTATGTCCGCCGCCGCCCGCGGCCGCCGCTCGCGCAGCGCCTGGCGCAGCCGCGGCGCGCGGCTGCTGGGCTGATCGCCGATGATCGGCCGCATCGCCGGCACCCTGCTGGAAAAGCACCCGCCCGCGGTGCTCGTGGAGGCCGGCGGGGTCGGCTACGAGATCGACGTGCCGATGAGCACCTTCTGCAACCTTCCCGCGCTCGGCGAACGCGTCTCGCTGCTGACGCACCTGGTGGTGCGTGAGGATGCGCACCAGCTCTACGGTTTTCTTACCGCGGCCGAGCGGCAGGCCTTCCGCGAGCTGATCCGCATCTCCGGCGTGGGCAGCCGCACGGCGCTGGCGGTGCTTTCCGGGCTGAGCGTGGCCGAACTGGCACAGGCGGTCACATTGCAGGAAAGCGCCCGCCTGACGAGGATCCCCGGCATCGGCAAGAAGACGGCCGAGCGGCTGCTGCTGGAGCTGAAGGGCAAGCTCGGCGCGGCGCTCGCCGGTGCCGGCACGGTGCCGGTGGCGGAAGGCAGCCCCGACGTGCTGCGGGCGCTGGTGGCGCTCGGCTACTCCGAGAAGGAAGCCGCCGCCGCCGTGCGCCAGTTGCCGGCCGACGCGAGCGTGTCCGACGGCATCCGCATCGCCTTGAAGTCGCTGGCCAAGGCCTGACGCGGCGGCGCCGATGACCCAAGCCCCGCGCGTGATCTCCGCCGCCCCGGCGTCGCCCAACGAGGAATCGGTCGAGCGGGCGCTGCGGCCGCAGCGGCTGGCCGAATACGTCGGCCAAAGGAAAATCCGCGAGCAGCTGGAGATCTTCGTCACCGCGGCGCGCAACCGCGGCGAGGCGCTCGATCATCTGCTGCTATTCGGCCCGCCGGGGCTGGGCAAGACCACGCTGGCGCACATCGTCGCCGCCGAGATGGGCGTGAACCTGCGCGCCACCAGCGGCCCGGTGCTGGAGCGGCCGGGCGACCTCGCCGCGCTGCTGACCAACCTCGAAAAGAACGACGTCCTGTTCATCGACGAGATCCACCGCCTCAGCCCGGTGGTCGAGGAGATCCTTTATCCGGCGCTGGAGGACTTCCGCATCGACATCATGATTGGCGAAGGGCCGGCGGCGCGCTCGATCAAGCTCGACTTGCCGCCCTTCACGCTGGTCGGCGCCACCACCCGCGCCGGCATGCTGACCAACCCGCTGCGCGACCGCTTCGGCATCGTCGCCCGGCTTGAGTTCTACAGCGAGGAGGAACTGGCCGCGATCGTCGCCCGCTCGGCGCGGCTGCTCAACGCCCGCATCGACGCCGAGGGCGCCGCCGAGATCGCCCGCCGCTCCCGCGGCACGCCGCGCATTGCCAACCGTCTGCTGCGGCGGGTGCGCGATTTTGCCGAGGTGCGCGAAGACGGCGTGATCACCCGCGACGTGGCCGACCGGGCGCTGTCGATGCTGGAAGTCGACGCCCGCGGCCTGGACGTGATGGACCGCAAGCTGCTGGCCGCCGTCATCGACCGCTTTGGCGGCGGCCCGGTGGGCATCGACAACCTCGCCGCTGCCATCGGCGAGGACCGCGACACCCTAGAAGACGTCGTTGAGCCCTTCCTGATCCAGCAAGGGTTCCTGCAGCGCTCGCCGCGCGGCCGCATCGCGGCGCCGCTGGCCTATGCCCACTTCGGAAGGATCGTGCGCGAGGGGGGCAGCGACACGCTCTTCTGACACGAACGGCCGGCGCCTCGTGCTGGGCCAGGAAGCGATCGCCGAAGCTCGCGGCCTCCGTTCGTGGCGGCAATCCGGCCGCCGGGCGCTCCGCAGCATCAGAGGCGGCATCGCATATTGCCGCGATCATCCGTTTGGGCGAGGATCCCAACCCCAGAAGCAAACCGGGGGAAGCGCATGCCGCTCTAGCCTCGGGGGGACTTTCCGGATGACGCAGGCGCCTCAAGTACTTCAGGAAACCCTGGATCGGGAGACAAGGCAGTGGATCGCCGGACTGCCCGAACACGTGCGGCCACGGCACACGGCGGCACGGTTTCCCCGAATCTTGGTCGAGCTTTGCGCCCGTTGGCCGACGCCGATGGCCTGTCGCGCCTATTTCATGGACCTGCTCATCGACCATCGTGGCAACCGGCAGGGGTTTCCCTTCGCCGTGGCCTCCGAGCTGGCCTCGCTGAAGTACTACTACGACAGCGTCGTCTTTCCCGTCGAGCAGACGCTGTGGGCAGACATCATCAGTCGCTCGCGCGACTGAACCGTCTGCCCGGCCTCCAGTTCGGGCGGGGCCGGCGCCCGGGTTCGCGCCCATGGGGTGGCGCCGCTGCAGGATGGCGCGCGCATAGCTAGAATCGCGCCCCTTGCAAACCGCCATTGAGGAGGCGCAATGGATTACGCGCGTCAACAGCGCAATCCATCCCGGCATCTGATCGGCATCGGCGGAGTCATCCTATTTCACGCCTTGCTGATCTGGGGCCTGGTGAGCGGGCTGGCGCGCAAGGTGGTCGAGGTCGTCAAGGGTCCCATCGAGGTCAAGGTGATCGAGGAGGTGGCCAAGCCGCCTCCGCCGCCGGCAGAGATCCTGCCGCCGCCGCCAAAGCTCGCCGCC
>CALGWX010000212.1 GCA_937936215.1 uncultured Burkholderiaceae bacterium
TCGGCAGGTCGGCCGGCGCGGCCGCCGTCGATGCCGCCGCAGCCGGCCCCTCCATGGGCCGGGGCGGGATGGCGTGCCCCCTCGCCGCAACCAGCGCGCGGTGCGGCCGTCCCGCAGCCGATCCGCGCCCCGGCCGAGGGCCAGCGGGTCCCGCAGCCCGGATGGCGCGGCGTCCGCGGCCTGCCGTGGGGGCGCGCCCCGGCGAGGCGGCGCTGCACGCCGGTGCGACGCGCGGCGCGCCTGCCGCCCGCCCGCCGGCCATCACTTGAACTTCAGGTTCGCCTTGCGCGCGAACTCGTTGGTGTAGTTGGCCTTCAGGTCGAGCTTGGCCTTGGCCATCGCCTCGTCGACGCTGGCCAGGGCGCGCAGCGCGGTGGCCGAGCCGGCCTCGGGGAACAGCCCGTCGGGCGACAGCGCCGGCTTGGCCTTCAGGAAGGCATCGATGTAGACGGCGCGATCGCCGAGCAGGTAGCTCTCGGGAACCACCTTGATCACGTCCGACGGGCCCGCCTGCTGCACCCACTTGTTGGCGCGGACGATCGCGTTGGCCAGCGCCTGCGCCGTGTTCGGGTTCTTCTCGACGAACGGCACCGGCGCATACAGGCAGGCGGCCGGCATCGGCCCGCCGAACACCTTTTCCGACTCCACCGGATCGCGGGTGTCGGAGATGATCCGGATGTCGCCGGCCCGCTGCAGGATGGTGATCACCGGGTCGAGGTTGGAGATCGCATCGACCTGCCCGGCGCGCACCGCCGCCACCGCCCCCTGCGAAGCGCCGACGCCGACGTACGACACTTCGGCCGGCTTGATGCCCGCCTTGGCGAGCACGAAGTTAGCCATGATGTTGGTCGACGAGCCCGGCGCCGTCACCCCGATCTTTCTGCCCTTCAGATCCGTCAGCGACTTGTAGTTGCCCATCGTCTTGGTGCTCACTGCCAGCACGATCTGCGGCGCGCGGCCCTGCAGCACGAAGGCGCGCATCGGCTGGCCCTTGGCCTGCATGTTCAGCGTGTGCTCGAAGGCGCCGGAGACCACGTCAGCGCTGCCGCCCACCACTGCCTGCAGCGCGCGGGCGCCGCCGGCAAAGTCGACGATCTCCACTTCCAGCCCTTCCGCCTCGAAGTACTTGAGCTGCTCGGCGATCGTCAGCGGCAGGTAATACAGCAGGTTCTTGCCGCCGACGGCGATGGTGACCTTCTTCTTCTCCAGCGCCTGCGCCCGCGCCAGCGACGGCAGCGCGACGGCCGCAGCAGCCGCGCCGGTGGCGGCAAGGAATTCCCGGCGGACGAAAGTGCGCTTCATGGCGGTCTCCTGTGGTGTTGTGCTGTTTCGGGGTAGCGGCGGATGCTAAAGCACCGCCGGCGGGCAGCGGGCCGTGGATTCCCCGAGGCCCGGCCGCCCGGGCAAGCTCACATCGGCAGCACGGAGCAGTGCGCGGCCCGGTTCTTGCCGGCGCGCTTGGCGAAGTACATCGCGTCGTCGGCGCGCTGCACCAGCTTCAGCGGCGTGTCGGCGTCCTCGGGCGCAAGCGCGTAGCCGACGCTAGCGGTGACCTGCGCCAGTGCCGGCTGGCCGGCCGAACTGGCGCGGATCGCCGCGATCAGCTGCTGCGAAATCGCCTCGGCGCCGTGGCGGTCGGGCACCTTCGCCAGCACCAGGAACTCGTCGCCGCCGAAGCGGCCGACGCTGTCCTCCGCCCGCACCGCCGCCTGCAGCGCCTGCGCCACCCGCATCAGCACCGCATCGCCATCACGGTGGCCGAGCATGTCGTTGACCATCTTGAAACCGTCGAGGTCAACGAAGAACAGCGCCACCGTGCCGGCGCAGCGGTCGGCTAGCGCCTGCTCGATGCGGCCAATGATCGCGCGCCGGCTGAGCACCTCGGTGACCGGGTCGCGCTCGATGCTGCTTTCCAGCTGCTGCTGGCGCAGCTTCAGATCGTGGACGTCGACCAAAATCGAGTAGACGCCGATCACCTTGCCGTCGGCGTCGAAGTCCGGCACGTAGCTCGTCCGCACCCAGCGCGAGCCGCGTCCCGGCAGCTCGACCATGCGCGTGAATTCGGCGGCCTCGCCGGCCAGGGCGCGCTCGTAGTACGGCCGATGGCGCGCCCACAGGTCCTTGCCGCGCGCGTCGCCGAGATGCCGGCCGAGCAGCTGCGAGGCCGGCTTGCCGGCCGCTTCCACGTAGGCGCGGTTGACGAAGATCAGCCGGCAGTTGCGGTCCACATAGGTGATCGGATACGGGATGTTCTCGGCGAACTGCGACATCCGCGCCCGCGCCGCCTCCAGCGCCTGGCCGGCGGTGACGAAGTCGTGCACGTCGAAGCCGACCGTGTAGACGGCGACCACCTCGCCCTGCCAGTCGAACTCCGGGAACACCTGGACGCGGAACCAGCGCCGCTCGCCCGGCTGATGGCTGAGCAGCCGCTGGTAACTGGCGCGCTGGCCGGCGTAGCCCGCCTCGAAGGCGTCGCGCGCCGCCGCCCACGCCTCGTCGCCGAACAGTTGCTCGAGCGTGCGGCCGAGCAGCTCCAGCTCGCTGCGCCCGGCCCAGGCCACGTAGGGGCGGTTGCAGAAGGTCAGGCGCGCGTCGCGATCCCACCGGCCGATCGGCAGTTCGATCGAATCGACCAGCTTCTCGACGATGGCGGCGCGCTTCATCGGCAGGCGGTCGTTGCGGGCCATCTCAGCTGCCGCTGACGAAGAGGAACACGCAGGCCATCAGGCCGAGCAGCCAGGCGATCGACCGCGCCCAGTGCCAGTCGGCCACGTAGCAGGCGAGATAGGCGAGGCGGGCGGCGATGAAGATCACCGCCAGCGCGTCGACGCGCTCCTGCGGCGCCTGCAGCATCTGCGCCACGATCACCGCCGCGGCGAAGAAAGGAAACGCCTCGAAACTGTTCAGCTGCGCGTTGTTGGCGCGCACGCGCCAGCCCTCCTGCCGCTCGAGCCAGGCGCGCGGGTCGCGGTTGTCGTAGCCGCTGCCGCCGGCCTTGGCGATGGTGGCCGCCAGGTACGGCAGCAGCGCGGCCACCAGCACGCACCACAGCGCGACCGTCATGCTGCCCTCCGGTCGAGCATGGCCTGGGCGATGGTGTTCACATCCGTGTACTCGAGTTCGGCGCCGACCGGCACGCCGCGCGCCAGGCGGGTGATCTTCAGCTGCGCGTCGCGGGCGCGCAGCAGCTCGGCGATGTAGTGCGCGGTGGCATCGCCTTCCGGCGTGAACGAGGTGGCGACGATCACCTCGCGCACCAGCCCGTCGGCGGCGCGCGCCAGCAGCCGTTCCATCTGGATCTCGCGCGGGCCGATGCCATCCAGCGGCGACAGCCTGCCGAGCAGCACGAAGTACAGCCCGGCGTACGCGAGCGACTGCTCGATCATCAGCTGGTCGGCCGGCGTCTCCACCACGCACAGCAGGCCCGCATCTCGGCGCGGGTTGGCGCAGGTGGCGCAGATCTCTTCTTCGGTGAGCGTGTTGCAGCGGGCGCAGTGGCGGATGCCGTCGGCGGCGGCGAGCAGCGCCTGGCCGAGCGCCACCGCGCCGTTGCGATCGTGCTGCAGCAGGTGAAAGGCGATGCGCTGCGCCGAGCGCGGGCCGATGCCCGGCAGCCGCTTCAGCGCATCGACCAGCCGGTCAAGCGTGGGGCCGAGTTTCATCCCACCTCAGTTGCCCCGCCCCAGGGTGGTCGAGGCGTTGGGTTACGGCGCCCGACCGAGTTCCTCGCCAGGCATGCCCAACCTCGCTGGCCGTGGCCCATGGCGGCGCCAGTCGCCCACGACGCGCGAGCTTGCGGCGCGTCGAGCACGCCTCGGCTGGCGATCGGCGGGGCACGGCCGCGCCGTGGCTGCGCACCGTGTAGGCGGTCATTCGCCGCCTGGCCCCGCGCGCAGGCTCGCGCGGCGCCGCCGCGGCCCGCAGCCGCCGACTCGGTGCCCACCGCGCCGCCGGTGCGGCGCTTCGGCACGCGATCAGGCAGTGCCACGCCCACTCCGACCCGGCTCAAAACGGCAGCTTGAACCCCGGCGGCATCGGCATGCCAGCGGTCACGGCGGCCATCTTCTGCTGCGTCGTTTCCTCGACCCGCCGGACGGCATCGTTGCACGCCGCCGCGACGAGGTCCTCGAGCATGTCGCGGTCATCGCCGACCAGGCTCGGATCAATGCTCACCCGTCGCACCTGGTACTTGCAGGTCATCGTCACCTTGACCATGCCGGCGCCGGACTGGCCCTCGACCTCGGTCTGGGCGAGCTCCTCCTGCAGGCGCTTCATGTTCTCCTGCATCTTCTGCGCCTGCTGCATCAGGCCGGCCAGCTGGTTCTTCATCATCTGCGGCTTTCCTCTCAAGGCTCGCGCGGACGGATCGACTGCGGCTCGACCTGCGCCCCGAAGTTCTCGATCAATTCTTGCACGAAGGGGTCGGCGTAGATCGCCTGCTCGGCCTGCCGCTGCCGCTCCGCGCGCGCCTGCGCCGCCAGCGCCGCGGCCGTGGTGGCGCCGGCGGTGCTGCCGACCTCGACCGAAACGCGGATCGGCCGGCCGAAGTGCTGCGACAGCAGCGCGCGCAGGCGTTCCACGTTGCCCGCCTCGGCGTACGACTTGATGTCGACGCGCAGCCGCAGGTGGTCGCCCTCGGCGGCGACCAGTTCGCTGTGCGCCGCCAGTTCTCGCGCCAGCCCGCTGATCGGCAGCGCCACCACGAACTGCGGCCACTGCGCCGCCGTAGGCAGCAGTGCAGGAGCAGCGGCCGTGGATGCCGGCGCCACGGGCGCGCCCGTGGCGACGACAGACGGCTCGCCCGCGCCGGCCTCGCCCCGCGGCGGCGCATCCTGACTCCCGGTCGACGCGGCCGGCCGAGGTGCCGTGGCATCGCCGATCCCGACGGAAGCGGGCCGCCCTGCCTGGAGGGTGGGCGCTGCCGCAGTCGCCGCCATAGCGGAGATGCCCCCTGCTCTCGCCGGCCTGGGAGCCGTTGCCGATGCCGCCGCACCTGCCGCACCCTCCGCCGCCCCAGCCAAGGCGCCGCCAGAGGCACTGCCACGCTTCACCGCCGTCGACGCTTTGCCCGCGCTGGCGCCCGCGAGCGCGGCGGGAGCAGTCGGCGTCGCCGCAGCGACCGCCGCACTGCGCACCGCGGGCGTCATCGCGTCCGACGCCGCCGTCGATCCGCCCGCCGCGGCTGCACGCCGGCCGATGCCCGCGGCCGGCGCCGTCGCGTCGTCGCGCGGGGCGAAGGCGAGCATCCGCAGCAGGGCCATCGTGAAGCCGGCGTACTCGTCGGGCGCGAGGCTCAGGTCGTTTCGGCCATGCAGCGCGATCTGGTAGTAAAGCTGCACCTCCTCCGGCGAGAACACGCCGGCGAGGCGCCGGATCTCCTCGGCCTGGTCGATGTCCTCCGCCACCGCGTCGGCCTGCTGCGCCAGCGCGATGCGATGCAGCAGGCTCGCCAGGTCGCGCAGCGCCTGGCCGAAGGAAAAGCTGCGCGCGGCCATCTCGTCGGCCACCGCCAGCATCTGCGCCGCATCGCGCGCGGCCAGGGCATCGAGCACGCGCACCAGCACCGTACCGTCGACCGCGCCGAGCATCGCCTGCACGGTCGCCAGCGTGACCGAGCCGCCGCTGTAGGCGATCGCCTGGTCGAGCAACGACAGCCCGTCGCGCATGCTGCCGCGCGCGGCGCGGGCCAGCATCTGCACCGCGGCCGGCTCGGCGGCGATGCCCTCGTGGCCGAGGATCTCCGTCAGCCGCCCCGCGATCGCCGCCGGCGTCATCTGCTTGAGGTTGAACTGCAGGCAGCGACTGAGCACCGTGACCGGGATCTTCTGCGGATCGGTCGTCGCCAGGATGAACTTGACGTACTCCGGCGGCTCCTCCAGCGTCTTGAGCATCGCGTTGAAGGCGTGCGAGGTGAGCATGTGCACCTCGTCGATCATGTACACCTTGAAGCGCGCGTTGCTCGGCGCGTAGACGGCGCGCTCGAGCAGCGCCGTCATCTCGTCAACGCTGCGGTTGCTGGCCGCGTCCATCTCGATGTAATCGATGAAGCGGCCGGCGTCGATCGCGGTGCAGACCTCGCACTGGTTGCACGGCGTGGCGGTGATACCGCCGGTGCCGTCCGGCCCGATGCAGTTCAGCGCCTTGGCGAAGATGCGCGCCAGCGTGGTCTTGCCGACACCGCGCGTGCCGGTGAAGAGGTACGCATGATGCAGCCGCTGCTGCGCCAGCGCGTTGGCCAGCGCCCGCACCACGTGGTCCTGCCCGACCGTGGTGGCGAAATCACGCGGGCGCCACTTGCGGGCGAGGGCCTGGTACGTCATGCGCGGCATTCTAGCCAGCGCTCGCTGCCGCCCTGCCGCGGCAACGAAGGCGTTGCGGACCGTGGCCGGTCCGGTTTGTCAGCCGTGCCGGCCGAGCGCCGCGAGCGCCTCGCCGGTCAGGCGGCAGATGCGCCAGTCCGGCAGCACCTCGGCGCCGAGTGACTTGTAGAACTCGATCGCTGGCTGGTTCCAGTCGAGCACCGCCCACTCGAAGCGGCCGCAGTCCTGTTCGACGGCAATCCGCGCCACGTGCCGCATCAGCGCCTTGCCGTAGCCACGACCGCGCGCCTCGGGCACGACGAACAGATCCTCCAGGTACAGCCCGCGCCGCGTCAGGAAGGTGGAGAAATTGTGGAAGTACAGCGCGAAGCCGACCGCGCGCTCATCCTCCCAGCCCAGCACGGCCTCGATCACGGGCCTGCGGCCGAACAGTTCCTCGGCCAGTTGTGCCTCGGTGCCGACCACGAGGTGAGTCAGCTTCTCGTACTCGGCCAGCGCGCGGATCAGCGCGAGCAGGGTCGCCGTGTCGCGCGGCTGGGCGGGCTCGATGCGGAAGGGCATGGGGAAGGAAGCGAAGAGGCGAGCCTTGTCCTCGGCACTGGAGGGAATCCGCTATGGCTGCTTCGTTCCCGACCTGACCAGGTTCACGGCACCTCCATGCGAGGGGGCCCGCCGAGTCGGATGGTATCAGCCGCACCGCGGGCGCAACTGCAGACGCCGATCGCCGCCGTCAGAACGTCTCGCGCGACGCGCCGCTGCTGCACGACGTCCGTTGGGCGTCGGTATGCCATCGGCTGCCATTGCGCCTGCTCCCTTGCGCCACCTGGGCATCGCCAACGGCGCGGGACGTCCTCGGGTTCCAGGCCGAGGCTTGGCTTACTCGACCCCGCCGACGAGCGAGTCGATCTCCACGTCGAGGACGCTCGCGAGTTTTCTCAGCAAACTGATCGACGGCTCGCCCTTGCCCGTCTCCAGCTTTGAGATGTGCGCCGGCGTGACGCCAACCCTCTCCGCGAGGCCCGCTGCGCTCAGCCCGCGGTGCTCGCGCCAGACCCGGATGGGCGATTCACCCGCCAGCAGGCGATCGACGCTCTCGGCGGGAATCGTCTCTAGCTTGCCGGACGCATAACGTTTGGCCGCGCGACGCAAGGCATCGGCATCGATGGCATCCTCCGCCAGGTCCAACAGTCTGCGGTACTCGTCGATCGGCAACACGGCGAAGGCCGGTTTGCCGTTGGCCTCGAGAATTTGGACGCTCATTCGTAAGCCTCCCCGCGCGGAGCGATGCGGATGACGTGGATCACGACGCGGTCTTCGATCAGCAGATACACGACTCGCCAGTCGCCGACGCGCATGCGGAAGCCAGGATGGTCGGTGAGCTTTTTCACGTTCGGTGCGTTGTAAGGGTCGCGTGCGAGTTCGTCGATCCTACGGCGGATGCGAAATGCCTGGTCGCGCGGCATACGCAAAAGGGCCTTGACCGCGTCGCGGCTGAACTCGATCGACCACACAAATAAAAAGTAACCATGAGACGACGATATGTCAATCCAAGGTTGACAATGCCTTCCCCGGCGGCCAAGGACTTTGAACTCCAACAGTCGACTTCTCGGCTAGCGCGAAGTGAGTGTCCGTATTGTCGACCGGAACTAAAGCGGTCGCCGCGTTCGTCCAGGAGCAGTTGCGCCGCGCAGCCTGTCAGTTCTCGCTCGGTCGCCGCATCGAGCTCGCGAAAGTCGGCGCGCAGGAATTCGGCCCCGCCGGCCTGCCAACCGAATCAGAGGCCTTCGCCTCGTCCGGCGCCACCCTCGTCGCGTATCACTCCTTCGACGCCGCATAAGTGAGGGCGCGATCTTGGAACCGGCTCGCCGTCCCCGTGCTGACATGGCCTTGCCGGTCGCTCGGCTGCTCGCAAGCGCAGGCATCGATAGGCAGCGGAATGCGGGAATCGAGAGCAGTAAGCGGGCATTCGATGTCATGGGAGCGCCGTGCGCGCGACTGGGCAGCGGTGTGCCTATCCGGACGCCGCTTACTCGAGCTAAGCGCCCAACTTGGTCCCACGCACTCGGCTCACCGGACGCGGCCAACCCGTCCGGGCGCTTGCTGCGTCATGACGTCTCAACCCTTCACCTCGGTGAGTTCGCCCTCCGCCGTCACGAGTCCCAAGCGCACCGGCTTGTCGCCCCGCACCTCCCGCAGCACGCGCGCATAGCGCCGCACCTGTTCCTCGTACTGCGGCCGCTCGGCGTCGCCGACGCGCCACTTGAAGTCGACGATCCACAGCGCGTCGGCGTGCTCGATTAGGCGGTCGATGCGAAGCAACGAACCGTCGGCATCGACCAGTTCGAGTTCGGCCTCCGACGGCGCGGTGAAAAGCTGCGGCAGCCGCTGCCGCACCCGCCCCGCCGCCGCGGCCGCGAGTTCGGCCTGCGCTGGCGTCAGCCCGTGGGCGCGGGCGATCGCCGCGGCGTCGGCGCCCGGCTCCTGCTCGAGCAGCGCGTGCCAGGCGCGGCCGAGCCGCTGCGCTTCGGTGTCCGCCTCCTCGGCGACGCGGCATCCAGTCGGCAGTGGTTCGGGCAGGAACTCGCGCACCTCGCGCGCGGGTTCAGCCGCGGCCGGCGCCTGCGGCGGCGCCGCGCCTACGGAAAGCGCCTCGACCGCCCGCATCCGCGCGTACCAGCTTGCCGCCGCCGCGTTCGTCGCCGGCAACGAGCCAGAGACG
>CALGWX010000213.1 GCA_937936215.1 uncultured Burkholderiaceae bacterium
GGCGAGCGCCCGCACGACTGCGAGCCGGCGTTGCTGCTGCCCGACCCGGGCGACGTGCCCGGCCGGCCGCCGCGTCCGCTGCTCGTGCCGCCGGGCTCGCTGGCGCAGCGGTCGGTCGGCACCCGGGAAGGGCGGGGCGCACTGCTGCATGCGCTGGCACATATCGAGTTCAATGCCATCGGGCTCGCCCTCGACCATGCGTGGCGATTCGCCGGCCTGCCCGAGCAGTATTACCGCGACTGGATCGGCGTTGCGCTCGAAGAAGCCGAACACTTCGAGCTGCTGCGCGCGAGGCTCGCCGATGCCGGCTTCGACTACGGCGACTTCCCCGCGCACGACGGCCTGTGGGACATGGCGCTGCGAACGGCCGACGACGTGCTGGCGCGCATGGCCGTGGTGCCGCGGACGCTGGAGGCACGCGGTCTGGATGCTTCGCCGGCGGTGCGCGAGAAGTTTGCCTCCATCGGCGACCTGCAGAGCGCGCAGGTGATCGATGTCATCCTGCGCGATGAGGTCGGCCACGTCGCCGTGGGCAGCCGCTGGTTCAAGTACCTATGCGAGCAGCGCGGCCTGGATCCGCTCGCCGAGCAGGTCGCGCTGGCGCGGCGGCATGGGGCGCCACGGCCAGCGGCGCGAATGAACCTCGCCGCCCGCCGGGCGGCAGGATTCTCGGAAGCGGAATTGCGGGCTCTGGGCGAGCTGTCGGCTCTCTAGGCGCCGGGCTCGATTGAATTGCCGCTGCGGCCGCGGTACAAAGGGACCGCAATTGATCGCCTTGGCACGCGTGGGTCGAAGCCGCGAATGAAGTTCGTCTATTCCGCGCGCCGCGTGTTGGGCCTGATCAAGCGGCGGGCCGTGCCGCCGCCGGGCCGGAAGCCGCGCCAAGGCGCCAAGATCGTCAGGGGCGACTTGCGCATCACCGTGCAGGCGGGTCTCACCGAGAACACCTGGCGCTGGCTGGCGGCCGAGGGCTGGCGCGAGGTGACCTACCCCGATGACCGCCGCAACTACCGCGACGTTCCGTCCTCACGGGTGGCCGAGCTCTTCGACGCCAGCGATCCGGACCAGCTCAGGCAGCGGCTCGAGGTGGCGGCTTCCGAGGCGATCCAGCGCCCGCACATCTCGCTGGGGCGGCGGCGCTGAGCCGACCGGGTTGCCCACGCGACGGTTCGAAGCCGCGTCGGTCTGCGTCCGAAGGCTGATCTAGGCTTTTTGGCCGAGCGCACGCATCGGCCGTTTGCCATAGCCTTTTCCACGTCAGTCGTTGCGGGTTGGTCTGCGGCGAAGGAGAGGTTGAAGCGAGAGGCACCATGGGCGCGTTTGACGGCATTCGAACCCTGTTCAACATCCGCCAGGAGCGCAGGCGTCCGCCGCGAGGGCCCAAACCACGGCTCGGCGCCAAGATCTATCTGCACGACGTTCGCATGGCCGTGCAGGCCGGCCTCAGCGACGAACTGTGGGAGTGGCTGCAGGACCTGGGCTTCCGCGAGATCACCTACAGCCCCGACCGCCGTCGCTATCGGGACATACCGCCATCCTTCGTGGCCCGCCTCTACGACGCCCCGCGGGAGGAGTGGCGCCCGTTGTTGAAACTCGCGATTCGCGAATCGTCCTTGCGGCCGCCCGTCACCGCCGGCAGCCGCGCGGCGCGGGCGGCGTCCTAGCAGGACAGGTTATGCAGGGGACGTAGCGCGCGAGGCCTCCAGCTCGCGCAGCACGCGCCGCTGTACCTTACCGGTGGTGGTCATCGGCAGGGCGTCGATGAACTCGATCTCCTTCGGGTACTCGTAGGGCGCGAGCTTGCCGCGTACGTGCTGCTGCAGCGCTTCGATGAGCGCCGCATCGCCGCGATGGCCAGGCGCCAACACGACGAACGCCTTGACCACCGCGCCGCGCTCGGCATCGGGTTTCGGCACGACGGCCGCGTTGGCCACCGCCGGGTGCCCGAGCAGGCAGTTCTCAATCTCTCCCGGGCCGATCCGGTAGCCAGCCGACTTGAACATGTCGTCGGCGCGACCGCGGTACCACAGGTAGCCGGCGTCGTCCTGCACCGCGAGATCGCCGGTGCGGCACCACGAATTGGAGGGGTCGCCGGTGTACTTACGGCGCGTTGCCTCGTCGTTGTTCAGATAGCCGAGAAAGAACACCGGATCGGGGTGGCCATGGATGTCGCGGCGGTGCACGGCGACCTCGCCCACCTCGCCGGGCGGCAGCACCTGGCCGGCGTCGTCGATGACCGCGACACGGTGGCCGGGGTAGGCGCGGCCCATGGCGCCGGGCTTCGCCGGCCACTTCTGGTGCGAGTTGCCGACGACGTAGTTCATCTCGGTCTGGCCGAACATCTCGTTGACGGTCGCGCCGAGCGTCGCCTGCGTCCACTCGAACACCGCCGTGCCGACCGATTCGCCGGCGCTCATCACCGCGCGCAACGCGAGCCTGCCCGGGGACTGCCACTCGGGCGCGCGCATCATCATCTTCAGCGCGGTCGGAAACAGGAACGTGTTGGTGACGCGGTAGCGGCGCACGATCTGCAGCGCCCGCTCGGGCGAGAAGCGGCCGCGGATGCCGACGATCGGAAAGCCGAAATAAAGCGTCGGCAGCAGCGCGTCCATCAGGCCGCCGGTCCACGCCCAGTCGGCCGGCGACCAGAACACGTCGCCCGGGCGGGGAAACCAGTTCTGCGAGGCGACGAAGCCGGTCAAGTTGCCGATCAGCGCGCAGTGCGGGATCAGCGCGCCCTTCGGCGGGCCGGTGGTGCCGCTGGTGTAGATCAGGATCGCCGCCTCGTCGCTTCGCGTGTCCACCAGTGCAAAGCGGTCGCTGGCGGCGGCGAGCAGGGCGTGCCAGTCGTGCGCGCCCTCGGCCGGCCCGTCGACGCAGACGATGTGCCTCAGCAGCGGGCAGCTCTCGCGCAGCGCGTGCAGCGCCGCGGCCGAAGACGCATCGCAGATCGCCGCCTTCGCGCTGCTGTCGTTCAGGCGGTAGGCCAGCGCCTCCGGCCCGAACAGGCACGACAGCGGCATCGACACCGCGCCCATCTGCAGGATGGCCAGATGCGCGATCGCCGTCTCGGCGCGCTGCGGCAGCACGATGGCCACCCGTTCGCCGCGCCCCACGCCGAGCGCCGCCAGCGCGTTCGACAGCCGGTTGGCGTCGCGCACCAGCGCCGCATAGGTGAAGCGGGCAGCGCGGCCGGACTCATCCTCGGTGTACAGCGCCAGCCGCGAGGTCTCGGCCGCCCAGCGGCGGCCGCAGACCTCGGCGATGTTGAAGCGCTCCGGCACCAGCCAGCGGAAGTTGTCGTAGAGCTCTCGGTAGCGGTCGCGAGGCATGGCGTCGAACTGTTAGTCTGACGCGCCGCGATGATCCCGCTTCGCCCCTCGCTCGGCAATGGGCCGATGAAACCCTCCCGTTCGCGCTTTCTTTCCGTCCGCGGCTTGCGCTACCACGTGCGCGAGTGGGGCGAGCCCGGCGCGCGCCAGCTGTGGCTGCTGCACGGCTGGATGGACGTGTCGGCGTCGTTCCAGTTCGTCGTCGATGCGCTGGAACGCGACTGGCACGTGCTGGCGCCCGATTGGCGCGGCTTCGGCTTGTCGCAGCGCGGGCCGGGCGATTGCTACTGGTTTCCCGACTACCTCGGCGACCTGGACGCGCTGCTCGACGCGGTCTCGCCGCAAGTGCCGGCCTTCCTCGTCGGCCACAGCATGGGCGGCAACGTGGCGCTGTTGTATGCCGGCGTGCGGCCGGCGCGCATGCGGGCGGTGGTCAACCTCGAGGGCTTTGGCCTGAAGGACACGGCGCCGGAGATGGCGCCAGACCGCTACGCGCGCTGGCTCGACCAGCTGAAGTCGCCCCCCGGCAACCGCCGCTATCCCTCGCTCGAGGCCGTCGCCGCCCGGCTGCGCGAGAACAACCCGCGGCTCGATCCCGAGCGCGCGGCGTTCCTTGCCCGGCACTGGGCGCAGCCGGCGGTGGGCGGTGGCTTCGAGGTGGCCGGCGACCCGGCGCACAAGATCGTCAACCCGGTGCTGTATCGGTGGGCCGAAGTGGCGGCCTGCTGGGCGGCCGTGACCTGTCCGGTGCTGTGGGTCGAGGCCACCGATACCGACGCGCACCGGTGGGCGGGAGAGGCGGCCGACATCGCGCGCCGGGTGGCGGTGCTCAAGACGGCCGAGGTCGCGCGCGTGGCGCAGGCCGGGCACATGCTGCACCACGACCAGCCGCAGCAGGTGGCGCGGCTGATCGAGCGCTTCGCCGAGCGGGCGGGGGCGGCTCCGTAGAATCGCGGCCGCGATGAAGCTCGCCACCGAACTGAATGCGGACCTGCACGCGCACTCGACGGTCTCCGACGGCACGTTGCCGCCGCGCGAACTGGTTCGGCGCGCGGCGGTGCAGGGCGTGGAGCTTTTCGCGCTGACCGACCACGACGAGGTTGCCGGCATCGACGAGGCCGCCGCGGCGGCGGCCGAGATCGGGCTGCCGTTCGTGGCAGGGGTGGAGATCTCGGTAACCTGGGCCGGCCGCACCGTCCATGTGGTTGGCCTGGGCATCGACCCGCGCAACGAGTCGCTGCGGCAGGGCCTGGTGCAGGTGCGCTCCGGCCGCACCGTGCGAGCCATGCAGATGGGCGAGGAGTTGGCGCGCGCGGGCATCGGCGGCGCTTTCGATGGCGCGCTGAAGTACGTCGGCAACCCCGAGTTGATCTCGCGCACGCACTTCGCGCGCTTTCTGGTCGAGCGCGGCGTGTGCCGCGACACGCGCGAGGTCTTCAGCCGCTATCTCGTCGAGGGCAAGCCCGGCTACGTGCCGCACCGCTGGGCGAGCCTGGCGCAGGCCTTGCGCTGGATCGGCGACGCCGGCGGCGTGGCAGTGCTGGCGCACCCGGCCCGCTACCCGTTCAGCGAGAACGAGTTGTGGGCGCTGGCCGCGGAGTTCCGCGACCTCGGCGGCGCGGCGATCGAGGTCGTCACCAGCAACCACGGCGCCGGCGACGTGCAGCGGTTCACCGACCTGGCGCTGGAGTTCGGTTTCGCCGCCTCGTGCGGCAGCGACTTCCACGGCCCGGGCGAATCGCAGGCGGAACTGGGCCGGGTCGGCGTGCTGCCGTATCGGTTGACGCCGGTATGGCATCGGCTCGTTTAGGGCGATGGCGCAGCTATTCATCGTCCATCCGACCAACCCGCAGCTGCGCCTGCTGCGGCAGGCGGCGCAGATCATCGAGCACGGCGGGGTGGCGGCGATCCCGACCGACTCCTGCTACGCGCTGGTGTGCCGGCTCGACGACAAGGCCGCCGCCGACCGCGTCCGCCGCATCCGCGGCGTCGACGAGCGCCACCACCTGACGCTGCTGTGCCGCGACCTGTCGGAGATCGCCAACTACGCCAAGGTCGACAACGTACAGTACCGGCTGATCCGCAACGTCACCCCGGGGCCGTACACGTTCATCCTCGAAGCCACGCGCGAGGTGCCACGGCGGCTGTCGCACCCGTCGCGCAAGACGATCGGCATCCGCGTGCCCGACCATCCGGTGCCGCAGGGCCTGCTCGAGGTGCTCGGGCAGCCGCTGATCTCCACCACGCTGCTGCTGCCCGGCGACGAGCTGCCGCGTACCGACGCGCAGGAGATCCGCGAGCGGCTGGAGCACGACATCGATCTCGTGATCGACTCCGGCGACGCCGGCATCGAGCCGACCACGGTGGTCGATCTCACCGGCCGCGAGGCGGTGCTGATCCGCCGCGGCCGCGGCCCGCTGGAAGCGCTCGGCCTCGCGCAGTAGCGGGCGGGGCGTGGTCGCCGCGGCACTGGCTTGCGCCCCGGCCGCGATGGACCCGGCTGATAGACTCCGCTGCCGATGGAAAGCGTCATCCAGACCATCACGGTCTATGCCATTCCGG
This sequence comes from uncultured Burkholderiaceae bacterium, assembly GCA_937936215.1. GTDB lineage: Bacteria > Pseudomonadota > Gammaproteobacteria > Burkholderiales > Burkholderiaceae_F > JADJWR01. Next base: position 5,895 of record CALGWX010000213.1, read on the forward strand.
TCCTCTTCGCCATCACGCTGCACGAAGCCGCGCACGGCTACGTCGCGCGCCTTTTTGGCGACAACACGGCCTACGTGGCCGGCCGCATCACCCTCAACCCGCTGAAGCACATCGATCCCATCGGCACCATCGTCGTGCCGCTGGTGATCCTGCTGGTGACCAAGGGGATGCTCTTCGGCTGGGCCAAGCCGGTGCCGGTAAGCGTCGGCCAGCTGCGGCGGCCGAAGCAGGACATGGTGTGGGTGGCCGCCGCCGGCCCCGGCTCCAACCTGCTGATGGCGATCCTGTGGGCCATTTTCCTCAGCGCGCAGCGGCTGATCGGGCTGGACGAGCAGTTCTTCCAGGCGATGGCGATCGCCGGCATCCAGGTCAACCTGGTGCTGATGGCCCTGAACCTGCTGCCGGTGCCGCCGCTCGATGGCGGCCGCATCATGGTCGGGCTGCTGCCGCACCGCATGTCGTACCAGTTCGCAAGGCTCGAACCCTATGGGCTCATCATCGTCATCCTCCTGCTCGCCACCGGCACGCTCGGCGTGTTCCTGTCGCCGTTCCTTCAGGTCGGGCGCGCGATCGTCGGCGTCTTCGTCTGAGGCGGCCTGATGTACGGCGATCGCGTCCTCTCGGGCATGCGGCCCACCGGCGCCTGCCACATCGGCCACTTTCACGGCGCGCTGAAGAACTGGGTGCGGCTGCAGGACGAGCACCCGTGCTTCTTCTTCGTTGCCGACTGGCACGCGCTGACCACCCACTACGAGACCCCCGAGCACATCGAGGCCAGCGTGTGGGAGATGCTGGTCGACTGGTTCGCCGCCGGCATCGACCCGGGCAAGAGCACGGTGTTCATCCAGTCGCGGGTGCCGGAGCATGCTGAACTGTTCCTTCTGCTCGGCATGGCCACGCCGCTCGGCTGGCTCGAGCGCGTGCCGACCTACAAGGACCAGATCGAGAAGCTCAAGGAACGCGACCTGTCCACCTACGGCTTCCTCGGCTACCCGCTGATGCAGGCGGCCGACATCCTGATCTACCGCGCCAACATGGTGCCGGTCGGCGAGGACCAGGTGCCGCACATCGAGATGACGCGCGAGGTCGCGCGCCGCTTCAACCACCTGTTCGGCGCCGAGCCCGGATTCGAGGAGAAGGCCAAGGCGGCGGTGAAGAAGCTGGGCGGCAAGCGCGGCAAGCTGTACATGGAGCTGCGCACGCGTTACCAGGAGCGGGGCGAGGAAGACGCGCTGGAGCAGGGCCGCGCGCTATTGGCCTCGACTGCCAGCCTGTCGATGGGTGACCGCGAGCGGCTGTTCGGCTACCTCGAAGGCACGCGGCGGGTGATCCTGGTCGAACCGGAGGCCAAGCTCACCGAGACGCCGAAAGTGCCCGGCCTGGACGGGCAGAAGATGGCCAAGAGCACCGGCAACGCGGTGCTGATGCGCGAGGACCCCACGGCGCTGACCGAGAAGATCCGCCGCATGACCACCGACCCGGCGCGGGTGCGGCGCACCGATCCGGGCGAGCCCGAGCGCTG
>CALGWX010000214.1 GCA_937936215.1 uncultured Burkholderiaceae bacterium
ATCATCATCGGCCGCGCACTCGCGTAGGCTTCGGGGCCCGTGGCAGCCCGCGTGGTGCCGGCGCCGCGGCGCTGGCGACTTCCCACAGCCGAGGAACCCCGATGCGCGTCGACCGGCTCGATCACCTGGTTCTCACCGTGCGCGACCTGCACGCCACCGTCGACTTCTACAGCCGGGCGCTCGGCATGCGCGAGGTGACCTTTGCCGGCGGCCGCAAGGCGCTCGCTTTCGGCGCGCAGAAGATCAACCTACACGAAGCCGGCCGCGAGTTCGAGCCGAAGGCGCGGCACCCGACGCCGGGCTCGGCCGACCTCTGTTTTCTGACCGAGACGCCGGTCGAGGATTGGGCCAGGCAGCTTGCCTCGCTCGGTGTTGCCGTCATCGAAGGCCCGGTGGCACGCACCGGCGCCACGGGGCCGCTGTGGTCGATCTACGTGCGAGACCCGGACGGCAACCTGATCGAAATCGCCAACCTCAAGGAGAGCCATGGCTGAGCCGATTCGCGTCATCGTCGCCGGGGCCACGGGGTGGGCTGGCTCGGCGCTCGCCCGCGGCATTGCCCGCACCGACGACCTGCGGCTGGTCGCCGCCGTGGCCCGCTCCGCTGCCGGGCGCAGGCTCGGCGACGCGCTGAACGAGCCGGCGCTGGATTGCCCCGTCCACGCCACGGCTGCCGAGGCGCTGCGCGCGAGGGCCGGCGTGTTCGTCGAGTACACCAAGCCGGACGCCGCCAAGGCCAACATCCTGGCGGCGCTTGCGGCCGGCTGCCACGTCGTGGTCGGCACCTCGGGGCTGACCGATGCCGACTACGCCGAGATCGACGACGCGGCCCGCGCGAGCGGACGCGGCGTGCTCGCCTGCGGCAATTTCGCGATCACCGCTGTGCTGGCGATGCGCTTTGCCGAGATCGCGGCGCGCTATCTCGACCACTTCGAGATCGTCGACACCGCGCACGAGACGAAGGTCGATGCACCGAGCGGCACCGCGCGCGAACTCGCGGCGCGGCTGGGGCGCGTGAAGGAAGCCGCGCTCGGCGTGCCGCTGGAGCAGGTGCGTGGCCCGCGCGAAGCGCGCGGCGCGCGGCTCAATGGCGTGCAGGTGCACTCGGTGCGAATGCCGGGGTTCGTCATCGGCGTCGAGGCGATCTTCGGCGCGCCGGGCGAGCGGCTGCACATCCGCCACGAGTCCGGCGAAAGCGCGCAGCCCTACGTCGGCGGCGCGCTGCTGGCGATCCGCCGCGTGAACCGGCTCGTCGGCGTGCACCGGGGACTGGACACGGTGATGGACGCGTGAGCCGCCGCATGCATCCCCCGGCGGCGCGCCTGCCGCGCGCGCAGGCCGCCTCGCGCGGTGGCGCGGGCCCTGTCGCGCTGGCCGGCCGACGCGGCGGCGGTGGGTCTCGCAAGCGTTGCGGCGCGGCGTCGCGGGGCGGGCCTCGGGTCGCCTTGGCGAGGTCATGAGCGACGCCACCCTGCCCACGCACGCCCGCGTCGTCGTCATCGGCGGCGGCATCATCGGCTGCTCGGTCGCCTATCACCTCGCGCACCTGGGCTGCGAGGTGCTGCTGCTCGAGCGCGACCGGCTGACCTCGGGCACCACGTGGCACGCGGCGGGGCTGATCGTCACCTTCGGCTCGACCTCGGAGACCTCCACCGAACTGCGCAAGTACTCGCGCGATCTGTACGCGCGGCTGCCGTCCGAGACCGGGCAGGAAACGGGCTTCCGGCCCTGTGGCTTCATCGAGGTGGCCGCCGACGCCGATCGGCTGGAGGAATACCGCCGTGTGGCCGCGTTCAACCGCCTGCTCGGCGTGGACGTACACGAGCTGTCGCCGCGCGAAGTCGGCGAGCTGTTCCCGCTGGCGCGGATCGACGACATCTTGGCCGGTTTCTATGTGAAGGACGACGGCCGCGCCAACCCGGTGGACGTGACGATGGCGCTGGCCAAGGGGGCGAAGCAGCGCGGCGCCAGGATCATCGAGGGCGTGCGCGTGCAGCGGGTGCTGACCGCTGGCGGCGCGGTCGCGGGCGTGGAGACCTCGCACGGCGTCGTGCGCTGCGAGATAGTGGTCAACTGCGCCGGCATGTGGGCGCGCGAACTCGGCGAGAAGAACAGCGTCAACGTGCCTCTGCAGGCCGCCGAGCACTATTACCTGATCACCGGGCCGATCGACGGGGTGCGCCGCGACTGGCCGGTGCTCGAAGACCCCGCCTGCTACGGCTACTACCGCGAGGAAGGCGGCGGGCTGATGGTCGGCCTGTTCGAGCCCGAGGCGGCGGCGTGGCGGGTCGAAGGCGTGCCGCCGGAGTTTTCGTTCGGCGAGATCGAGCCCGATTGGGAGCGGATGGCGCCCTTCCTGGAAAAGGCGCTGTCGCGCGTGCCGGCGGCGCAGAACGCGGGCATCAAGACCTTCTTCTGCGGGCCGGAGAGCTTCACGCCGGATCTCGCGCCGCTGGTGGGGCCGGCGCCGGAACTGAAGAACTACTTCGTCGCCGCCGGGCTGAACTCGATCGGGATCCTCACCGGCGGCGGCATCGGCCGGCTGCTCGCCCACTGGATCGTGGACGGCGACCCCGGCGCGGACGTCACCGGCATCCACGTCGACCGGATGCAGCGATTCCAGGCCAACCCCGAGTACCGCCGCGCCCGCACCGCCGAGGCGCTCGGCCTCGTCTACCGCTGCCACTACCCGACGCGCACCATGGCCACCGCGCGCGGCGCCAAGCGCTCGCCGCTGCACGATCGCCTCGCCGCGCGCGGTGCCTACTTCAAGGAGACCGGCGGCTGGGAAGCCACCGACTGGTACGCGCCGCCCGGCGTGGCGCCTGCGGTCGAGCGGCTGTCGTGGGGGCGGCAGCACTGGTTCCCGTACTGGCGCGCCGAGCACGAGGCGGCGCGCTCCGGCGTGATCCTGATGGACATGTCGTTCATGTCCAAGTTCTTGGTGCAGGGGCGCGACGCCGGGCGGGTGCTGAACTGGCTGTCGGCCAACGACGTCGACGGCAAGGCGGGCCGCATCACCTACACGCAATGGCTGAACGAGCGCGGCACCATCGAGGCCGATCTCACGGTCACCAAGCTCGACGACGGCCACTTCCTGGTGGTCGCGTCGGACACCGCCCACGGCCACGCGCTGGCGCGGCTGCGCCGGCACTGCGAGGGCCATCATGCCTTTGCCACCGACGTCACCGGCGCCTACGCGCAGATCAACGTCCAGGGGCCGCGTTCGCGCGAGCTGCTGCAGTCGCTGACGAGCGTGAGTCTGTCGAACGACGACTTCCCGTTCCGCGGTGCGCGCGAGATCGACGTCGGCCTGGCGCGGGTGCTGGCCATCCGCATCACCTACCTCGGCGAACTCGGCTACGAGCTTTACGTGCCCAGCGAGCAGGCGGTGCACGTGTACGAGCGGCTGGTGCAGGCCGGCGAGGCCTTCGGACTGAAGCACGCGGGGCTGAAGGCGCTCGCCAGTTTGCGGATGGAAAAGGGCTACCGCGACTGGGGCCACGACATCGACAACACCGACTCGGTGCTCGAAGCGGGCCTCGGCTTCGCGGTGGCGCTCGACAAGCCCGGCGGCTTCATCGGCCGCGAGGCGGTGCTGGCGAAGAAGGCGGCCGGGCCGCTCTCGCGCCGGCTGCTGCAGGTGCTGGTGCTCGAGCCCGAGCCGCTGCTGTTCCACGCCGAGCCGGTCTACCGCGACGGCAGGCCCGTTGGCTACGTGCGCGCCGCCAGCTATGGCCACACCCTGGGCGGCGCGGTCGGGCTGGCGATGATCAATGCCGGCGAGCCCATCGACCCGGCCTGGTGCGAGGCGGGCCGCTGGGAGGTCGACATCGCTGGCCGACGCTACCCGGCGCGGGTTTCCTTGCGGCCGATGTACGACCCGGAGATGAAGCGCATCCGGGCGTAAGCAACTTTTCGCACCCGTTCCCCCACCCACCCGCAGCGGCGTTTTCTCAATAGCTCTACCCGCTTGCCTTCCATGCCTTTGACGCCCGACCCCACCGCGCGCTTTACCGACCGCGCCGCCGACTACGCGGCCGCGCGGCCGGGCTACCCGCCGCAGATCGCCACCACGCTCATCGCCGAGTTCGCGCTGGCCCCCGGCGCGGTGGTCGCCGACCTCGGCAGCGGCACCGGACTGTCGTGCGAGCCGTTCCTGCGCGCCGGGCTGACGGTGATCGGCGTGGAGCCGAACGCGGCCATGCGCGCCGAGGGCGATCGGCAACTGGCGGCCTTCGCCCGCTTCCGCAGCGTGGCCGGCACCGCCGAGGCGACCACGCTGCCCGCGGCCAGCGTCGACCTCGTGACCGCCGCGCAGGCGTTCCACTGGTTCGACATCGCCGCCACGCGCGCCGAGGCGCTACGGATCCTGAAGGAGCCGTGCGCGGCGCTGATCTGGAACGACCGCGATGCCACCGGCAGCCGCTTCGCCGAAGGCTACGAGCAGCTGCTGCTCGACTTCGGCATCGACTACGCGCAGATCCGCCACCGCCACGCGCACGAGGAGTCGGTCGCGGCCTTCTTCGGCCACCGGCAGTTCCGCGTCGCGCGCTTCCCGAACCCGACCTCGCTCGACTGGCCGCTGCTGGTGGCCCGGGTCAACTCCGCCTCCTATGTGCCCAAGCCCGAGCACCCGAACCATGCGCCGATGATGCAGCGCCTGCGGCAGCTGTTCGACGCCAACGCGCGCGACGGGCGGGTGGCGATGGACTACACGACCCGCGTGTTCCACGGCGTGATCGGATAGGCTCGGCCGCCGCGGCACGTCGACCCACGGCCGCGGCCTTTGGACCCGTGGCGATGGCAACGGCGGCGGCGGCGTCACCGGCCGCCGGGCGTGGCTGAGGCAGAATCCGCGCTCACGCCTTTTCCACGCGGACCGCCATGCCTGCGCCGATCGAGTTCTGGTTCGACTTCTCCTCCCCCTACTCGTATCTCGCCAGCGAGAAGATCGAGGAACTCGCCGCTCGCTACGGCCGCAAGGTCGAGTTCAAGCCCACCTTGCTCGGGGTGATCTTCCGCACCACCGGCGGCGTGCCACTGACGGAACTGGTGCCGCCGAAGGCGAGCTACTTCGCCAAGGACTTCGCGCGCAGCGCCCGCTACGCCGGCGTGCCGTTCAAACACCCGACCACGTTTCCGATCGCCACCGTGGCCACGGCGCGCGCGTTCCTGTGGCTGCAGTCGCAGGACGAGGCGCTGGCCAACAGGTTCCTGCACGCCGCCTTCCGCGCCTACTTCTCGCAGGACCGCAACATCGGCGAGCCGGAGGTGATCAGCGCGCTGGCCACCGAGATCGGCGCCGACCCGGTGGCGCTCGCCCGCGGCGTGCAGGAGCCGGCGATCAAGGACCGGCTGAAGGCGCTGGTGGACGAGTCGATCGCGCGCGGCGTCTTCGGCGCGCCGACGATCTTTGTCGACGGCGAGATGTTCTGGGGCCACGATCGCCTGCCGCAGGTGGAGCGCTGGCTCGCCAGCGGGCCGTTCTGATCCTCTGGCCGCCCGCCCGCGCGGCGCGGCGCCGGCCGAGCCTCGCCCCATGGCTTACCTGTACTTGGCCATCGCCATCGTCGCCGAGGTGATCGGCACCTCGGCGCTAAAGGCCGCGGAGGGCTTCACGCGGCCGTTGCCGACCGTGGTGGTGGCCGTCGGCTATGGCGCCGCGTTCTACTTCCTGTCGCTGGCGCTGAAGGTGATCCCGGTCGGCATCGCCTATGCGATCTGGTCGGGCGTCGGCGTGGCGCTGATCACGCTGATCGGCTGGCTGGTCTTCAAACAGCGGCTGGACGCGCCAGCCATGCTGGGCGTGGCGCTGATCGTCGCCGGCGTGGCGGTGATCCACCTGTTCTCCAGTGCGGGCGCACGTTGAGCGAGAGCGAGCCGACGCCGACGACACCCCCCGGCGAAGCGCAGGAGCTTTTCGCCGTGGCGCCCGGCGTGCACGAACCGCTCGCGGACCTGGCGGCGGCGGCCGGCGCCCGCATCGAGGAATCGATCCGGGCGCCGAAACCCAGCCCGCGGCGTTGGGTCGCGTATCTGTTCCTCGCGGTGGCGATCGTCGCCGGCGTGACCGGCACCTCGGCGCTTTCGGCGAGCGCCGGCTTCACGCGGCCGGGGCCGATGGCGATCGTGGTCGCCGCCTACCTGGTCTGTTTCCTGGCGCTCACGCGCGCCCTGCGGGCGATCCCGATCAGCGTCGTCTACGCCATCTGGTCCGGGGTCGGCATCGCCCTGATCACGCTGATCGGCTGGCGGCTGTTCGGCCAGCGGCTCGATGGCGGCGAGATCGCCGGCATCGCGCTGATCCTCGTCGGCGTCGTCGTCATCCACCTCTTTTCAGACGCCCGCGCGCAGTGAAGGCGTTGCCGCTTGCTGCCCCACTGGCTCGCGTGGCCCCCGGCCGCCGGCAGCCGGCCGCGCGCGGGGGGGAACGCGGCACCGCAAGCCAGGCAGACGAAGGGGGGCCGGCATGACGCGCCAGCCCGCGATCCCCTTCATCCTCATCACGCTGCTGATCGACGTGATGGGCTTCGGCCTGCTGCTACCGGTGCTGCCGGCGCTGGTGGGCGAATTCACCGCCAGCCGCGACGCGCAGACGTACTGGTACGGGGCGATGATCGTCACCTTCGGGCTGACGCAGTTCGTCTGCGCGCCGATCCTCGGCGCGCTGTCGGACCGCTTCGGCCGCCGCCCGGTGCTGCTCGGCTCGATCTTCGGGCTGGGCGTGATGTTCCTCGCCTCGGCGCTGGCCACTTCGCTCACAGGGCTGCTGCTGGCGCGCATCTTCGGCGGCATGCTGGCGGCCAACTTCGCGGTGGCCAACGCCTATGTCGCCGACCTCACCCAGCCCGAGGAGCGGGCGCGAAGCTTCGGCCTGGTCGGGGCCGCCTTCGGTATCGGCTACGTGATCGGGCCGATGGTCGGCGGACTGCTCGGCGCCATCGACATCCGCCTGCCGTTTTACGTCGCCGCGGGGCTGTCGGTGGCCAACTTCCTCTACGGCCTGCTGGTGGTGCCCGAGTCGCTGCCGCGCGAGCGGCGCAAGGCGATCGAGTGGAAGCGCGCCACCCCGGTGGCCTCGCTGGTCGGCGTGGCGCGGCTGAAGGCGGTCGGCGTACTGGTGGCGGTGATCGCGGTGGCCAACCTGGCGCAGTTCATCCTGCACGGCACCTGGGTGCTGTACACCAATTTCCGCTTCGGCTGGGGCCCGCGCGAGACGGGGCTGTCGCTGTTCGTGGTCGGGCTCATGGCGGCGGTGGTACAGGGCGGGCTGCTCGGCGTGCTACTTAAGAAGTTCGGCGAGCGGCGGATCGTGATCGCGGGGCTGGCCTCCGGCGTGCTCGCCTACATCGCCTACGGTCTGACGACGGTGGGCTGGGTGATGTACGCGATCATCTTCGCCAACGTGCTCGCCTTCGCGGTCGGCCCGGCCCTGCACGCGATCGTCTCCAAGGCCGCCGATCCGAGCGAGCAGGGGGTGGCGATGGGGTCGCTGTCGTCGCTCAATTCGCTGATGGCGGTGGCCGCGCCGTTCATTGGCACGCCGCTGCTGGCCGAGGTGAGCCACCTGCCCGCCGGCGACTGGCGCATCGGCGCGCCGTTTTTCATGTCGGCGCTGCTCGCCTTCATTGCCCTGGTGCTGGCGGCGTGGCACTTCGCGCGCCAGCCGCTGCGCGTGGCGCCGCACATCCCGCAGCCGGGCCGTTGACCCGGCAATTCACGAGGTCGCCTCCGACCGCGGGTTCCGGCAGCCCTGGCCACGGGCCACAGCGTTCGAGGCGTTGAGCCACTTGTCGGGGCATCGGCCCACGCGGATTTTTCGCCGCGCCTGCAGCTGCGGGCTTGCACGCTTGCCCACGGCGTGGCCCGCGCCCCGCCGCGCCGACGCGGCGCCTGCCCTCATCCGTCGCTTTCGCGCCGTAAAGCCGTCTTCGCCCTGCCCTTCCCGCGGCCGCTCAGCATCCGACGCCATGCCTGCCGCCACTTCGATTGCTGCGCCCGCGCGAGCCCGGCTGCGACTACCATCGGCGGCCAGCCTCGCCACCAGCGGCCGCGCGGCCGCCGGCCCCGATTCGAAAGCAAGCGCCCGATGACCGTCCTGCACTCCAAGCTCAACGCCCGCACCGACGAGTTCCGCGCCGCCGCCGACCACATGCGTGCGCTGGTGGCCGACCTGAAGGCGCAGGTGGCGAAAGCGGCACAGGGCGGCGGCGAAGCGGCGCGCGCTAAGCACGCCAGCCGGGGCAAGCTGCCGCCGCGCGACCGCGTGCAAATGCTGCTGGATCCCGGTACGCCGTTCCTGGAGCTGTCGCAGCTGGCCGCGCACGGCATGTACAACGACGAGGCGCCGTGCGCCGGGATCATCACCGGTGTCGGCCGCGTCGCCGGCCGCGAGTGCGTCATCGTCTGCAACGACGCCACCGTCAAGGGCGGCACCTACTACCCGATGACGGTGAAGAAGCACCTGCGGGCGCAGGAGATCGCGCGCGAGAACCGACTGCCGTGCATCTACCTCGTCGACTCCGGCGGCGCCAATCTGCCGAACCAGGACGAGGTCTTCCCCGATCGCGAGCACTTCGGCCGCATCTTCTACAACCAGGCCACGCTGTCGGCCCTGGGCATCCCGCAGATCGCGGTGGTGATGGGTTCGTGCACGGCCGGCGGCGCCTACGTGCCGGCGATGTCGGACGAGTCGATCATCGTGAGGAACCAGGGCACGATCTTCCTCGGCGGCCCGCCGCTGGTGAAGGCGGCCATCGGCGAGGTGGTCAGCACCGAGGAACTCGGCGGCGGCGACGTGCACACGCGGCTTTCCGGCGTGGCCGATCACCTGGCGATCAACGACGCCCATGCGCTCGCGCTGGCGCGGCGGATCCTCGCCACCACCAACTACGTCAAGCCGCAGCCGCAGCAGTTGCGCGAGCCGCGGCCGCCGGCGTGCAACCCGGAGGAACTGTATGGCGTCATCCCGATCGACACGCGCAAGCCGTACGACGTGCGCGAGGTGATCGCGCGCATCGTCGACGCCAGCGAGTTCGACGAGTGGAAGGCCCGCTACGGCACGACGCTGGTGACCGGCTTCGCCTGGATCGAGGGCATGCCGGTGGGCATCGTCGCCAACAACGGCATCCTGTTTTCCGAGAGCGCGCAGAAGGGCGCGCACTTCATCGAGCTGTGCTGCCAGCGCAAGGTGCCGCTCATCTTCTTGCAGAACCTCACCGGCTTCATGGTCGGCAAGAAGTACGAGAACGAGGGCATCGCGCGGCACGGCGCCAAGATGGTCACCGCGGTGGCTTGCGCCGAGGTGCCGAAGTTCACGGTCATCATCGGCGGCTCGTTCGGCGCCGGCAACTACGGCATGTGCGGCCGCGCCTACAGTCCCCGCTTCTTGTGGATGTGGCCCAATGCGCGCATCAGCGTGATGGGCGGCGAGCAGGCGGCGAGCGTGCTGGCCACCGTGCGCCGCGACGGCATCGAGGCGCGCGGCGGCACTTGGTCGGCGGAGGAAGAAGCCGCCTTCCGCCGGCCGATCCTGGAGCAATACGAGCGCCAGGGCCACCCGTACTACGCCACCGCGCGGCTGTGGGACGACGGCGTGATCGACCCGCTGGACACCCGCATGTGCCTCGCGCTGGGGCTGTCGGCGGCGCTGAACGCGCCGATTCCCGAGACGAAGTTCGGCGTGTTCCGGATGTAGCCCGCGTCGCCTGCGCGCTTGAAGCGCGGCATATGGCCATTTAGACTGCCCAAATGGACATCAAGGTCACCGACTTCAAGCAGCGCTGCCTCGAGATCATTCGGCGGGTCGAACGGACCGGCAAGAGCGTCTCGATCACCCGGCGCGGCAAGGTCGTCGCGCGGCTGGGGCCGGCCGCGCGGATGGCGGACACCAGAATCAAACCCTGGGAACGGCTGCGAGGAACCGCCGTCTGCGACTTCGAGCCCAACGAGTCGGTCCTGCGCGACGAGGATTTCGAGGCCATGCGTTGACCGTCCTGCTCGACACGCATGTCTGGCTGTGGTGGCTGACCGGCGCGGGCAGTTTGTCGGCTGCCGAGCGTCGTGCGCTCGACGCGACGGCGCAGCACCGGCCGCCGGCGATCTCCGCCATCAGCCTGTGGGAGGCGCAGATGCTGGTCGCGAAGGGACGGCTGCGGCCCGCCGAGAGCTTTGCATCATGGATCGAGCAAATGGCCGCGCCAGACGTCGTCTCGCTCCTGCCCATCGATGTCGCGCTGATCCAGGTGCTCCACGAACTGCCCGCGGAGTTTCATGGCGATCCGGCCGATCGCATCATCGTGGCGACCGCCCGCGCGCTCGCGCTGCCGCTCGCAACCCATGACGCCCGGTTGCGGCGATCGCGGGCAGTACGGCTCTGGAAGCCCTGAGCGCCCCGGTGGACAACGGCAGGGTAAAGCGCGAAGCGCCGCCCGCCTGGCGCGATGCGCCGTCGATCGACGCCGACGTTGGCTTTCAATGAACCGCGATCCGATTCATCTGCGCCCTGAGCACGCCGACCTGCGCGAGCACGTCCGGCGCTTTGTCGAACGCGAAGTCGAGCCGAACGCGCTGGCCTGGGACGAGGACGGCTTCGTACCGCGCGAGGTGCTGCGCCGGATGGGCGCGCTGGGCTGGCTCGGGCTGCGCTACGCACCCGAACATGGCGGCGCCGGCGCCGACATGGTCACGAGCGTGGTGTTCCAGGAGGCGCTGTCGCGCTGCACCTCGGGCGGCTTCGTCGTCACGGTGCTGGTGCACACCGACATGGCCAGCCCGCACCTGGCGCACGTCGGCACGGCGGAGCAAAAGGCGCGCTGGCTGCCGGCAATTTGCCGCGGCGAGTGCATCACCGCGGTGGCGGTCACCGAGCCGGACGCCGGCTCCGATGTCGCCGCGATCCGCACGCGGGCCGTGCGCAACGGCGACGACTACGTCATCGACGGCGCCAAGCTGTACATCACCAACGGCGTGCACGCGGATCTGTACTTCGTCGCGGCGCGGACGGCCGATGCAGGCGCGCGCGGCATCTCGATCTTCGCGGTGGAGAAGGGCACGCCGGGGCTGCGCGTCAGCCGCGCGTTGCGCAAGCAGGGCTGGCTGGCCTCAGACACAGCCGAGTTGGCGTTTGAGCGCTGCCGCGTGCCGGCGGCCAACCGCCTCGGCGAGGAGAACCAGGGCTTCTACGCGATCATGCGCAACTTCCAGACCGAGCGCATCGCGCTGGGGGCAATGGCCATCGGCCACTGCCTGACCGCGCTCGACCTCACTTATCGCTACGTCACGCAGCGGCAGGCCTTCGGCGCGCCGCTGTGGAGCCGGCAGGCGATCCGCCAGCGGCTGTCGATGCTGGCGGCGAAGGTAGAGGCCGCGCGGCTGCTGCTGTATCACTGCGCGTGGCAGGTCGACCAGGGCGTGGACAACGTGCGCGAGGTGTCGATGCTCAAGGCGCTGACCGGCGAACTCGCCAACGAGGTGATGTACGACTGCCAGCAGTTCCACGGCGGCATGGGCTACATGCGCGAGTGCGCGATCGAGCGCCTGGTGCGCGACGCGCGGATCCTCGCCATCGGCGGCGGCGCCACTGAGGTGATGCTGGAAGAGGTGGCCAAGCGCTTCGACCCGGGGCGGGTGGGATGAAGGCCCCGCGCGCTCGTGGCGCGGCGGCAGGCGGGTTTGGCGGCGTCGCGCTCTCGCGGCAAGGCGCGGCTTGCCGTCTCGCGCTGCGAAGCATGGAGGCTACAGCGCAGGACGACGCACAGCGCAGCCCGAACCGCACCGCCGTGACCGCCCTGGCCGACACGGTGAGCCTGCTGGCCGCAGCCATGAGCCTGCGGGCCCCCGCGGTGACCCGCCCGGCCGCAACGATGACCCGCCCGGCCGCGACCGTGAGCCGCCCGGCCGCAACGATGACCCGCCCAGCCGCGACCGTGAGCCGACTGGCCGCGACCGCGAGCCGGCTGGCTGCGACCGTGACCGTCCCCGTGGCCGACATGACCCTGCCGGCCACCGCTGCGGCACTGCGGGCCACCGCTTTGACCCGCCCCACCGCCGCTGTGACGCTTCCAGCCATCGCGGCGAGCCTTGCGGCCGCGGCCATCCACCTCCCGGCCATGGCGCTGCGGGCAAGCGCAGCACGCGGCGGTGGCCGCATCGCGTTGGCCGTGCTGGCCGCGGCAGCGACGCTGTTGGCGGAGGCGGCTCAGGCCGAGCCCGTTTCGATTCCCCTGGCCGATGGCGCCGAACTCACCGCGCACTGGCTGCCCGGACCGGCGCCGGGCCCACGGCCAGCAGTCATCGCCTTGCATGGCTGCGGCGGGCTGTACCGGCGCGACGGCGCCACGCTGCAGGCGCGCTACGTCGAGTACACGGCGCGGCTGCACGCGGCCGGGTTCCACGTGCTGCTGCCGGACAGCTTCGGCTCGCGCGGCTCCGGACCGATCTGCACCGTGCGCCGCGGCGAGCGGACCATCGGCGCGGAGGCGCGCCGGGGCGACGTGCTGGCGGCGCTGTCCTGGCTGCGGCAGCGGCCGGAGGTCGACCCGCAGCGCATTGCGCTGCTCGGCTGGTCGCACGGGGCCTCGACGTTGCTGGCGGCGGTCAATGCCGAGCGCACCGGGCACGCCGAGGTCGCCGGCGCGGTGGCTTTTTACCCCGGCTGCCGCACCGCGCTGGCCCAGCCTTTCTCGGCCGCGGCGCCACTGCTCCTGCTGCTGGGCGCCGACGACGACTGGACGCCGCCGGCGCCCTGCGAGGAACTCGTCGCCCGCACGCGGCGGGCGCAGCCGCAGGCCGACATCGCGGTGGTGACCTACCCGGACAGCGTGCACGGCTTCGACAGCCGCGAGCCGGTTCGCTTCCGCACCGACGTGCCCAACGGCGTGAACCGAGCCGGCGTGCACCAGGGCGGCAATCCGCGCGCACGGGCGGCGGCGCTTGCAGAACTGGACCGGTTTCTGGCGAGAATCCTGGATGCGGCGCCGGCGCGGCAGGCGCGCGGGGAGACACCATGAACGAAGGACTCGAGATCCACATCGCGCGCCGCAAGGCTGTCGTCTGGCTCGCGCGCGAGAAGGTGCGCAACGCCTTCAACGAGACGCTGATCGCGTCGCTGACCGCCGCCTTCACGCGCCTGGGCGAGGACGACGCGGTGCGCGCGATCGTGCTGGCCGGCCGCGGCCCGGCCTTCTGCGCCGGCGCGGACCTGGACTGGATGCGTCGGATGGCCGGCTACTCGCACGACGAGAACTACGCCGACGCCCGCGCGCTGGCCGCGATGCTGCGCACGATCTACCTGTGCCCGAAGCCGACCATCGCCCGCGTGCACGGCGACGCCTACGCCGGCGGCATGGGGCTGGTGGCCGCCTGCGACATCGCGGTGGCTGCCAGCAGCGCGAACTTCTGCCTGAGCGAGACCAAGCTCGGCCTGATCCCCGCCACCATCGGTCCCTACGTGGTGCGGGCGCTGGGCGAGCAGGCCACGCGCCGCTACGCGCTGACCGCCGAGCGCTTCGACGCCGCCGAGGCGCTGCGGCTCGGCTTCGTGCACGCCGTGGCGGCGCCGGAGGCGCTCGATGCGCGCATCGAGGAGATCCTGGCCGCGATCATGCAGACCTCGGCGCACGCGGTGCGCGAGGCCAAGCGGCTGGTGCGCGAGGTGGCCGGCCGGCCGATCGACGAGGCGCTGGCGCAGGACACCGCCGAGCGCATCGCCGCCATCCGCGCCTCCGACGACGGCCGCGAGGGCGTGCGCGCCTTCCTCGACAAGCGCAAGCCGCGCTGGGTCAGCCAGTACGAGGCCGAACTCGCCGCCGCCGAGGGCGACGACGAGGAGATGTGACCGCGGCTGACGCATACTGTCGGCTGCTTCCGCGCGCCTGCCATGACCGGCCTCGACACCGCGCAACTGGTCGCCATCGCCTCAGTGCTCGGCTTTGCCAGCGGCATCCGGCTGTACCTGGTGCTGTTCGGCGTCGGCCTTGCCGGTTGGATGGGCTGGGTCGAGCTGCCCGCCGGCCTGCAAGTGCTGGCGCACCCCTGGGTGCTCGGCGCTTCCGGCTCCATGATGGCGGTGGAGTTCTTCGCCGACAAAGTGCCGGCGCTGGACTCGCTATGGGACACCCTGCACACGCTGATCCGTATCCCGGCTGGCGCGGCGCTGGCGGCCGCCGTCTTCGGCGGCGACTCCGCGCTGTGGGCCACCATCGCCGCCATCCTTGGCGGTTCGCTGGCCGCCACCAGCCATTTCACCAAGGCCGGCGGGCGGGCGCTGGTGAACACCTCGCCGGAACCGTTTTCCAACGCCGCCGTCTCCACCGGCGAGGACGTGCTCGCCGGCGGGCTGCTGCTGCTCGTGCTCGCCTACCCGTGGGTGGCCGCCGCCATCGTGCTGCTGCTGGTGCTGCTAGCGGCGTGGCTGCTGCCGAAGTTGGCGCGCTTCATCGTCCGCCTGCTGCGGCGGCTGTTCGGCGGCGCCGCGCCGGAGCAGGCGCGGTGAGGTCGCTGGGCCTGGCCCCTGCTCACGCCGCGCGGCGGTTCCTCCGCCAACGACCGATGTTCTGCGACCTTCTAATCGCCCACCGCGCCGCTCGGCTGCGGGCCGCGCCGGGGCAGGGCGCGCAGCGCGCGGCGTCTTTGCCGCGGGGCGCCGATGATTGACACGATCTCGATCGCCGCTCGCGGCGCCGAGCAGCCGATGGTTGCGCGCTTCGTCTGGCCGCCGCACCGGGCGCGCGGCGGTCTTGTGGCGAGCGACTGATGTTCGACCAGAGCCTGACCGCCAACCGCGGCGCCGGGCAGCCCAGGGTTGCGCGCTTCGTCACCCCGCCAGGCCAAGCGCGAGGCCAGCTCGCCGCGAGCCACCCATGTTCGACAAGATCCTGATCGCCAACCGCGGCGAAATCGCCTGCCGCGTCGCCGCCACCGCTCGCCGCCTCGGCGTGCGCACGGTGGCCGTGTACTCCGATGCCGACGCGGGCAGCCGCCATGTCGCCTTCGCCGACGAGGCGGCGCGCATCGGCCCGCCACCGGCGCGCGAAAGCTACCTGCAGGGCAGCGTGATCATCGCCGCCGCCAAGGCGAGCGGCGCGCAGGCGATCCATCCCGGCTACGGTTTCCTGTCCGAGAACGAGGCCTTCGCCAGGGCCGTCGCCGAGGCTGGGCTGGTGTTCATCGGCCCGCCGCCGCAGGCGTTGGCGGCGATGGGCAGCAAGAGCGAGGCCAAGCGGCTGATGGAGTCGGCCGCCGTCCCCTTGGTGCCCGGCTACCACGGCGACGACCAGGACCCGAAGCGGCTGGCGCGCGAGGCCGAGCGCATCGGCTACCCGGTGCTGATCAAGGCGGTGATGGGCGGCGGCGGCAAGGGCATGCGGATCGTCAACTCCGCCGCCGAGTTCACCGATGCGCTCGCCTCCTGCCAGCGCGAGGCGGCGGCCAGCTTCGGCGACGACCGCGTGCTGGTCGAGAAGTACCTGCAGCGGCCGCGGCACATCGAGGTGCAGGTGTTCGCCGACACGCACGGCCACTGCCTGTATCTGTTCGAGCGCGACTGCTCGGTGCAGCGGCGGCACCAGAAGGTGATCGAGGAGGCGCCCGCGCCCGGCATGGACGAGGTGCGGCGCGCGGCGATGGGCGAGGCGGCGGTCGCCGCCGCGCGCGCCGTCGGCTACGTCGGCGCCGGCACGGTGGAGTTCATCGTCGATGCCGACGGCACGTTCTACTTCATGGAGATGAACACGCGGCTGCAGGTCGAGCACCCGGTGACGGAGATGATCACCGGCCACGACCTGGTCGAGTGGCAGCTTCGCGTCGCCGCCGGCGAGCCGCTGCCGGTGACGCAGGAGCAGTTGGAGCTGCACGGCCACGCGATCGAGGCGCGCATCTACGCCGAGAACCCCGACACGGGCTTCCTGCCCGCGATCGGCACCGTGCGGCACATGTCGATGCCGGCGGCCGTCGAGTTCCGCCGCAACGCCGACGACAACCCTTTCCACGACCCGGCGCCAGTGCGGATCGACAGCGGCGTGCGGGCCGGCGACGCGATCAGCCCGCACTACGACCCGATGATCGCCAAGCTGATCGTCTGGGGCGCCGACCGCGCGCAGGCGATCGCCCGCATGCGCGCGGCGCTGGCCGAGTTCCACATCGTCGGCCTGGCCAACAACGTCGACTTCCTCGCCCGCCTGATGGACAACCCGGCCTTCGTCGCCGCCGATCTCGACACCGGGCTGATCGAGCGCGAGCGCGAGCGGCTGTTCGCGGCCGAGTCGCGCGTGCCGGAGGAAATGCTGGCCGCCGCCTGCGCGCGCGTGCTTTCCGACGAGGCTGCCGAGGCCGGCCAGCAGCGCGACCCGTTCGCCGCCCGCAGCGGCTGGCGGCTGAACACGACCTACGTCCGCACGCTGACGCTGGCCTCGGCGCACGGCGTGCACGACGTCGAACTCGAATACGGCCGCGACGGCTGGCGCTACCGCCACGCCGGCCACGACGCGCCGCTGGCCATCGCCGGCCGCGAGGGCACGCGGTTGCGGCTGCGCTTCGGCCAGCGGCTGCTCGCCGCCGACGTCGTGCGCGACCGCGACGAACTGCACGTCTTCAGCGGCGGCCGCCACCGGGCGCTCAC
>CALGWX010000215.1 GCA_937936215.1 uncultured Burkholderiaceae bacterium
GCGCCGAAGCCGCGCAGGGCGAGGTGCTGGAAGCGGTGAACTTCAACGCGCCGCTGCAGGTCGTCATCGCCGGCCACGCCGCCGCGGTGGCGCGAGGCTGCGAGGCCGCCAAGCGGCTCGGCGCCAAGCGGGCGGTGCCGCTCGCGGTGTCGGCTCCCTTTCATTCTTCGCTGATGGCGCCGGCGGCGGCGCAGTTGCGCGAGCGGTTGCGCGAGGAGGCGATCGCGTCGCCGCGGATCGCCGTGATCAACAACATCGATGTCGCGATCGAGTCGGATCCGGAGCGAATCCGCGACGCGCTGGCGCGTCAGGCCGCCGGGCCGGTGCGCTGGGCCGAGATCATCCGCCGCATGGCCCGCGAAGGCGTGACGCACGTGGTTGAGTGCGGGCCGGGGCGCGTGCTGGCGGGCCTGACCAAGCGCATCGTGCCGGAGCTGGAGAGCCTGGCCGTCTTCGATCCCTCCAGCCTCGCGGAGGCGTTGGGCGGTCTGAAGGAGCCCGCATGAGTCCGGCACAGGTGTTCGCCGCCGACGCGCTGGCCGGCGAGGTGGCGCTGGTCACCGGCGCCTCGCGCGGAATCGGGTTGGCCATCGCGCAGGCGCTGGCGCGCGCTGGCGCCAAGGTGGTCGGCACGGCCACGACGGCAAGCGGCGCCGAGGCCATCTCGCGTCGGCTTCAGGAGGCCGGCGCCGCAGGGCGCGGCGTCGTGCTCGACGTCACCGACGCCGCTGGCTGCGACGCGGTCGTCGATGAGGTGATCCAGGCGCACGGCAAGCTGTCGATCCTGGTGAACAACGCTGGCATCACCCGCGACGGGCTGGCGCTGCGGCTGAAGGACGAGGACTGGGATGCGGTCCTGGCGACCAATCTGTCGGCCGTCTTCCGCCTGTCGCGCGCGGTGCTGCGCGGGATGATGAGGGCCAGGCACGGCCGCATCATCAACATCACCTCGGTGGTCGGCTCCAGCGGCAACGCCGGGCAGGCGAACTACGCCGCCGCCAAGGCGGGCGTGGCCGGCATGACGCGGGCGCTGGCGCGCGAGATCGGCAGCCGCGGCATCACCGTCAACTGCGTCGCGCCGGGGTTCATCGACACCGACATGACGCGCGCGCTCGGCGAGTCGCAAACGCAGGCGCTCTTGGGGCAGATCGCGCTCGGGCGGCTGGGCGCGGCCGAGGAAGTGGCGGCGGCGGTGGTGTTCCTCGCCTCGGCGGCCGGCGCCTATGTGACGGGCGCCACGTTGCACGTCAACGGCGGCATGTACATGGCGTAGCCGGCGGTGAGTCGATCCTGGCGAGTTGGGCCGGGCCGGGGCCGCCGCCGGCCGCATGGTGAGGCATGCCGCGTGCTGCCAGCGCAGGCCAGGGTGGGTGAGGTCACCGCGGCGCCATGCCGGGCGGGGAGCGCGCCGGGCGCGGCCGGGCCGTCGCAATCGGCGGACCGGGAGCGCTCGCGTGCGGTTGCCGAGCGCGCAGCGCCCTGCCGCCGCGGCGTTGTCGAGAGGGGCTCTGCTAGACTTTTTTTGCAGTGGGCTCGCCGTCCGGACGCTTCATGCGGCCGGCGGGAGCCCAACTGATTTTGAGGAGAGGTGAATGGAAAACATCGAGCAGCGGGTCAAGAAGATCGTCGCCGAGCAGTTGGGCGTGAACGAAGCCGACATCAAGAACGAGTCCGCCTTCGTCGAGGACCTTGGCGCCGATTCGCTGGACACGGTCGAACTGGTTATGGCCCTGGAGGACGAGTTCGAGTGCGAGATCCCCGACGAGGAGGCGGAGAAGATTCGCACCGTGCAGCAGGCGATCGACTACGTGGCCGCGCACCTGAAGAAGTCCTGAGCTGCACTCGGCGGCGGCCGTTGTGGCCGCGGCCCTACCGTCTCCCCCAATGAGCGAACGCCGACGCGTCGTCGTGACCGGCCTGGGCATCGTTAGCCCGGTCGGCAACGACGTTCCCACGGCCTGGGCCAATCTCCTCGCCGGCCGCTCGGGCGTGGGGCGAATCACCCGCTTCGACGCGCACGACTTCCGCGTCCAGATCGCCGGCGAAGTCAAGGGCTTCGACGTCGAGACCTACATCTCGGCGAAGGAAGCCCGGCGGATGGACACCTTCATCCATTACGGCATCGCCGCCTCGATGCAGGCGGTCCGCGACGCCGGCCTCGAGATCACCGACGCCAACCGCGAGTCGATCGGCTGCATGGTCGGCTCCGGCATCGGAGGGCTGCCGATGATCGAGGACAACTACCGCGAGTACATCAACCGCGGCGCGCGGCGCATCTCGCCGTTCCTGATCCCGGGGGCCATCATCAACATGGTTTCCGGCGACCTGTCGATCCTGCTCGGACTGAAGGGGCCGAATCTGGCGATCGTCACCGCGTGTACGACCGGCCTGCACTGCATCGGCGCGGCCGGCCGCCTGATCGAGCACGGCGATGCCGACGTGATGATCGCCGGCGGCACCGAGGCCACCATCAGCCCGCTCGGTGTCGGTGGCTTCGCCTCGATGCACGCACTGTCGGTGCGCAACGACCAGCCGGAGGCGGCCAGTCGCCCCTTCGACCGCCACCGCGACGGCTTCGTCCTCGGTGAGGGCGCCGGCGTGCTGGTGCTGGAGGAGTACGAGCACGCGCGTCGCCGCGGCGCCCGCATCTATGCCGAGCTGGCCGGCTTCGGCATGAGCGCCGATGCGCATCACATGACGGCGCCGGACGTCGACGGTCCGCGCCGTTCGATGCTCAACGCCTTGCGCAGTGCAAGGCTGAGCGCCGACCGCGTCGACTACCTCAACGCGCATGGGACCTCCACGCCGCTGGGCGACGTCAACGAGACCAACGCCATCAAGCTGGCGCTGGGCGACGCGGCGCGGCGCGTCGTGGTGAACTCGACCAAGTCGATGACCGGGCACCTGCTCGGCGGCGCCGGCGGCGTGGAGTCCGTCTTCACCGTCCTGGCCGTCCACCACCAGGTCTCGCCGCCGACGATCAACCTCGACGAGCCCGATCCCGAGTGCGACCTCGACTAATGCGCCAACATGGCGCGGGAGATGAGGATCGACGTGGCGATGAAGAATTCCTTCGGCTTTGGCGGCACCAACGGGACGCTCGTCTTCACGCGTGCCTGACAGTCGCGGTTTCCAGTGTCGGCTGGCGGTCTCGCGCCAGCAGCGGCAGGGTCGGCGACTCGCGATTGCGCTGACCGCGCTGGTTTGTGCCGCAACCTTCGTGGCGCTGGTCCTGTCGCCGACTTGGCTGCGCGCAGCGCTGGCTCTGACGTCACTCCTTGCGCTCGCGTTAACGGTTCGTCTTGGACGAAACCCTTTGCTGCCAATGCTCATCGTCGGCGGTGACGGGCAGCTTCGCGCCGAGCGCGACGGCGAAGAAATGCCCCTTGAGGTCCGTTATTGCGGCGCCCGCTTCATCAGCTTGGGATCGCCGCAGGGCCTGCTGGCGCTGTGGCCGGATTCCCTCGGGCCGGGGCAGTGGCGGCGGTTGCTTGTCGCCTGCCGCTGGCCGCACGCCGGCGCCAAAGCGCGCCGGGCCGATGCCGTCGGCGATGCGAACTAAATGCGTGGCCCCGTGTCAGAGCAGGCGAGTCGTCGGGTCGGTCGCGGGAATCGCTGTCGATGAGTGAACGCGACGCCGACTGGCAGTTGGTCGAGCGGGTGCAGCGTGGCGACAAGCGCGCGTTTGACCTGCTGGTGGCGAAGTACCAGCGCAAGCTGTTCCGGCTGCTGTCGCGGCTGATTCGCGACCAGGCCGAGATCGAGGACGTCGCTCAGGAAGCTTTCGTCAAGGCGTATCGGGCGTTGCCGAATTTCCGCGGCGACAGCGCGTTTTACACATGGCTGTATCGAATCGCGATCAACACGGCGAAGAACTACCTGGTCGCGCAGGGCCGGCGGGCGCCGACGCAGACCGAGGCGGAGATCGAGGACGCCGAGAACTTCGACGACGGCGACTCGCTGCGCACCGAGGACACGCCGGACCGGATGCTGCTGTCCAAGCAGGTGGCCGAGGCGGTCAACCGGGCGATCGAGCGGCTGCCCGAGGACCTGCGCACGGCGATCGTGCTGCGCGAACTCGAAGGGTTGAGCTACGAGGAAATCGCGGCGTCGATGAACTGCCCGATCGGCACCGTGCGGTCGCGGATTTTCCGTGCCCGCGAGGCGGTGGCCGAGGAATTGCGGCCTCTCTTGGAGACGAGCAAGGATCGGCGTTGGTGAGGTGAACGATGAGTGCGGAAAGGGTTTCTTCCAGCGGCGAGTTCAACCTGGATGCGCCGGCGCGCGGCGATGACGTTGGCCAAAGGCTGTCCTGCCTGCTCGACGGTGAAGTCGATGCCGACGAGTGCCGGGCGCTGGTCGAGCGAATCCGGCAGGACGAGGGCGCCTGCCGGCAGTGGGCGCTGCTGAACTGCGTCGGCGACGCGATGCGCTCGCCCGAGGTGGCGGCTTGGCACGCGGAAGGATTCGTCGCC
>CALGWX010000216.1 GCA_937936215.1 uncultured Burkholderiaceae bacterium
GATCAGCCACGCGATGCGGGTGGTCAGCACGCGCGTCTTGCCGCTGCCGGCGCCGGCGAGGATCAGCGCCGGCTGCGCGGGCAGCGTCACCGCGGCGAGCTGCTGATCGTTCAGCCCCGCGAGCAGGCGGTCGGACATGGAAAGGTCGGAAGGATGCGACGGCAAGCGCCGCATTCTAGGGCGTCGCACCGGATCGCTTCGGTGTCGCCACCGCTCGCGCCAAGGCGATGAAGTCGCGTCGATATACTGCCTCGCTGACTCGCCATCTGACTGCGCCAAATGCAAGAGAAATACGATCCCCAGCAGGTCGAGGCCGCGGCCCAGGCGCACTGGCGCAGCCGCGACGCCTACCGCGCCGTCGAACACGCCAAGGACGCTTTTGGCCAGCCCAAGCCGAAGTTCTACGTCTGCTCGATGCTGCCCTACCCCAGCGGCAAGCTGCACATGGGGCACGTGCGCAACTACACGCTGAACGACGTGCTGTATCGCATCCTGCGCATGCGCGGGTACAACGTGATGACGCCGATGGGCTGGGACGCCTTCGGGCTGCCGGCCGAGAACGCCGCCATCGACAAGGGCGTGGCGCCGGCCAAGTGGACGCGCGAGAACATCGCCGAGATGAAGGCGCAGATGCAGCCGCTGGGCCTGGCCTTCGACTGGAGCCGCGAGATCGCCACCTGCGACCCCAGCTACTACAAGTGGAACCAGTGGCTGTTCCTGAAGATGCTCGAGCGCGGCATCGCCTACCGCGCCACCCAGGTGGTCAACTGGGATCCCGTCGACCAGACCGTGCTCGCCAACGAGCAGGTGATCGATGGCCGCGGCTGGCGCTCCGGCGCCATCGTCGAGCGGCGCGAGATCCCGGGCTACTACCTGCGCATCACCCAGTACGCGGACGAGTTGCTCGACGATCTGAAGCAGCTCGACGGCTGGCCGCCGCAGGTGCGGACGATGCAGGAGAACTGGATCGGCCGCAGCGTCGGCGTCAACTTCGGCTTCCCGTACACGATCGACGGCGAGGAAAGGCTGCTGCGCGTGTTCACCACCCGTGCCGACACGATCTTCGGCGTGACCTTCGTCGCGGTGGCGGCCGAGCATCCGCTAGCCACCCGGCTGGCGCGCGACAACCCGCGGCTGGCGGCCTTCATCGACGAGTGCCGCAAGGGCGCCACATCCGAGGCCGACTTGGCGACGATGGAAAAGCGCGGCCTGGCCACCGCCTTTGCCGTCACCCATCCGCTGACCGGCGAGCGGGTCGAGGTGTGGGTCGGCAACTACGTGCTGATGGGCTACGGCGAGGGCGCGGTGATGGGCGTGCCGGCGCACGACGAGCGCGACTTCGAGTTCGCCAAGAAGTACGGGCTGGCGATCAAGCAGGTGATCGCGGTGCCCGGCGAGACGTTCTCCACCGAGGCCTGGCAGGACTGGTACGCCGACAAGACGCGCGGCGTATGCGTCAACTCCGGCCGCTACGACGGCCTTGCCTACGCCGCCGCCACCGACGCGATCGCCGCGGATCTCAAGGCCAAGGGGCTCGGCGACAAGCAGGTGCAGTATCGGCTGCGCGACTGGGGCATCTCGCGCCAGCGCTACTGGGGCACGCCGATCCCGATCATCCACTGCGACGGCTGCGGCCCGGTGCCGGTGCCGGAGAAGGACCTGCCGGTGGTGCTGCCGGAGCACCTCGTGCCCGACGGCAGCGGCAACCCGCTGGCGAAGTACGAGCCGTTCCTCGAGACCACCTGCCCGCAGTGCGGGCGGCCGGCGCGGCGCGAGAGCGACACGATGGACACCTTCGTCGACTCGAGCTGGTACTTCATGCGCTACTGCTCGCCGGACGCGCACGACCGCATGGTCGATGCCCGCAACGACTACTGGATGCCGATGGACCAGTACATCGGCGGCATCGAGCACGCCGTGCTGCACCTGCTGTATGCGCGCTTCTGGACCAAGGTGATGCGCGACCTCGGCCTAGTGAAGTTCGACGAGCCGTTCCTGCGCCTGTTCACGCAGGGGATGCTGACCCACGACTGCTACTACCGCGAGGACGACGAGGGCCGCCGCCGCTGGTTCTACCCGCACGAGATCGACATCGAGTACGACGAGCGCGGCCGGCCGCTGAAGGCGACCGCGCGCGAGGACGGGCTGCCGGTGATCTACGGCGGCACCGAGAAGATGAGCAAGAGCAAGAACAACGTCGTCGAGCCGCGCGACATCATCGGCCGCTTCGGCGCCGACACCGCGCGCGCTTTCGTGATGTTTGCCGGCCCGCCGGACCAGAGCGCGGCCTGGAGCAACTCCGGCGCCGAGGGCACCTACCGCTTCCTGCGCCGGCTGTGGAGCTTCTGCCACGCCCGCCGCGACGCGGTGGCCGGCGCCGGCGCGGTCGATGCGGCGGCGCTGCCGGCGAGCCTGAAGGCGGTGCGGAGGGAGATCCACCTCAACCTGAAGCAGGCCGACTTCGACTACGAGCGCGTCCAGTACAACACGGTCGTGTCGGCGGCGATGAAGATGCTCAACGCGCTTGAGGACGCCAAGCTCGGCGACTCGCCGGCGGACCGCGCGCTAGCGCGCGAGGGGCTTGGCATCCTGCTGCGCGTGCTGTACCCGATCGCGCCGCACATCACCCACGTGCTGTGGCAGGAACTGGGCTTCGCGGCCGCGCTGGGCGACCTGCTCGATGCGCCCTGGCCCGCCGCCGACGAAGACGCGCTGCGCCAGGACGAGATCGAGCTGGTGGTGCAGGTCAACGGCAAGCTGCGCGGCGCGATCCGCGTGCCCGCGGCCGCCGACAAGGCCGCGATCGAGCAGGCGGCGCTGGGCGACGCGACGGTGCAAAAGTACCTCGCCGGCCAGCCCGTCAAGCGCGTGGTGGTGGTGCCGAACAAGCTCGTCAACGTGGTGGTGTGAGGCGCACGGCCTTGGCGGCAGCGGCAAGCGTCAAGGCAATGCAACGCGCGTCGTCCGTGGCTGGCGGGGAGCGGTGCCAAGACGCATCCCGCGGGCCAACCCCAACCGGCGAGCGCGTTTCGCCTGCGGCAGGACGCGCCGGCGCGCAGCGCGGTCCGAATCCCGATGCGGCCGACTGTGCGCCTCCGATCGCGGCGAATGCGCCGCAGGCCGTCGCGGCCGCAGGCGCGTCCCAGCCCGGCATGCCCAGCGACGGTTGCGGCGCCGATGCGCGCGCTTCGCGTCGCGGCCATGCGCGTTCTTCGGTCGACCTCGGGCGCAGCGAGCCGGCCAGCGCCGCGCGGCGGCTGCAGCTGGTCGCGACCCTTGCTCTGGCGGGCGCGCTGGCCGCCTGCGGCTTTCGGCTGCGCGGCACGCAGACGCTGCCGTTCGACCGTGTGTTCATCGAGGCGCCGACCGCCTCGCCGCTGGCGATCGAGCTGGCCAACGCGATCCGCAGCGGCACGGCGACCACCGTAGTCCTGACCGCGGCGCAGGCGCAGGCGGTGATCCACATCGTCACCGAAGCGCGCGAGCGCGACGTGCTGTCCGTCGACGCCGAAGGCCGCGCGCGCGAGTTCCGCAGCCGGCTGCGGGTCGTCTTCCGTGTCAGCGACGGCAAGGCCCGCGAGCACCTCGGCGCCACCCCCATCAACGCCTTTCGCGACCTGGCGGCACGCGAGGAGCAGCTGCTGGCGCGCGAGTACGAGGAAGCGCAGCTGTACCAGGACATGCTGGTCGACGTGGCGCAGCAGATCCTGCGCCGGCTGGCGGCGCTGCGGCCCTGAAGCGCCGATGCTGCTGAAGCCGGACGCGCTCGCGGCCCACCTGCAGGGGCGTCTGAAGCAGGGCGCGCTCGCCCCGATCTACGTCGTCGCCGGCGACGAGCCACTGCTGGCGATCGAGGCCCTGGATGCGATCCGCGCCGCCGCGCGAGCCTGCGGCTACAGCGAGCGCGAGGTGCTGCATGCCGACGCGCGCTTCGACTGGTCGCGGCTGGCGCAGGCGGCCAGCGGCCTGTCGCTGTTCGCCGAGAGGCGCATCGTGGAGCTGCGGCTGCCCAGCGGCAAGCCCGGCAAGGCCGGCGCCGAGGCGCTGCGCGAGTTCGCGCAGGCTGCGCCGCCAGACCTGCTGGCGCTGCTGTCGCTGCCGCGGCTGGACCGCGAGACGCGCGCCAGCCGCTGGGCCGCGGCGCTGGAGCACGCGGCGGTGTGGATCGACGTGGAGCGCATCGAGCGGCCGCTGCTGCCGGAGTGGATCGGCCGCCGGCTGGCGCGCCACGGGCAGCGCGCGCCGCGCGAGGCGCTCGAGTTCATCGCCGACCGCGTCGAGGGCAACCTGCTGGCGGCGCACCAGGAAATCGGCAAGCTCGCGCTGCTTTATCCGCCCGGGGAGCTTTCGCTGCAGCAGGTGGCCGACGCCGTCCTCGACGTGGCCCGCTACGACGTCTTCGCGCTCGCGCCGGCGCTGCTGGCCGGCGATGCGGGCCGCGCGCTGCGGCTGATCGAAGGGCTGCGCGCGGAGGCCGAGCCGCTGCCGCTGGTGCTCTGGGTGGTGGCCGAGGAGCTGCGCACGCTGCTGCGGCTGCAGGAGGCGACGGCCGCGGGCAAGCCTTTCGCGGTGGCGGCGCGCGAACTGCGGGTTTGGGGGCCGCGCGAGAAGCTGATGCCGAAGGCGTTGCAGCGGCTGCCCGCGGCGACCATCGCGGCGCTGCTCGCGCGCTGCGCCGACATCGACCGCCTGATCAAGGGGCTGGCGGCGCCGAATCGCGATGCCGACCCCTGGCTAGAATTGAGCGAGATCGCGCTCGTCTGCGCGCGCGGCCCCGCATGAACGCTCCCGTCGAAGCCAACGCCGCCGCCGACCTTCCTGGCTACATGGAATCGGTCGGGCGCCGCGCCCGCAGCGCCGCCGTGGCCATGGGCCGGGCCGCCACCGCGCAGAAGAACGCCGCGCTGGCGGCGATCGCCGCCGGCATCCGCAGCGCCTCGGCATCGATCCTCGAAGCCAACCGCCGCGACGTGGAGCGCGCCACCGCCGCCGGGCTGGAGGCGCCGCTGCTCGACCGGCTGCGCCTGAGCGGCGCCGCGATCGAGAAGATGGCCGCCGGCGTGGAGAAGATCGTTGCCCTGCCCGATCCGGTCGGCGAGGTCACCGACGTGCGGCCGCAGCCGTCGGGCCTGCGCATCGGGCGCATGCGGGTGCCGCTCGGCGTCATCGGCATCATTTACGAGAGCCGGCCGAACGTGACCGTCGATGCCGCCGCGCTGTGCGTCAAGAGCGGCAACGCCACCATCCTGCGCGGCGGCTCGGAGGCGATCGACAGCAACCGCCTGCTGGCCCAGGTGGTAAGCCACGGCCTGCGCGCGGCCGGCCTGCCCGGCGAGGCGGTGCAGCTCGTCGAAAGCACCGACCGCGCCGCGGTCGGACTGCTGGTGTCGATGCCGAAGTACGTCGACGTGATCGTGCCGCGCGGCGGCCGCGGCCTGATCGAGCGCCTCGCGGCCGAAAGCCGGGTGCCGATGATCAAGCACCTCGACGGCAATTGCCATGTCTACGTCGATGCCGCCGCCGACCTGGCGCAGGCAGTCCAGGTTGCGGTGAACGCCAAGACCTACCGCTACGGCATCTGCGGCGCGATGGAAACGCTGCTGGTGCATGCCGACGTGGCGGCGGTGTTCCTGCCGCAGGTCGCGGCCGAGCTGACCGCGCGCGGTGTGGAGCTGCGCGGCTGCGCCGCCACCTGCGCCCTGCTGCCGCAGGCCAAACCGGCCGACGAGCAGGACTGGTTCACCGAGTACCTGGCGCCGATCTTGGCGGTGCGGGTGGTCGATTCGCTCGACACCGCCATCGCCCACATCGAGCACTACGGCTCGCACCACACCGATGCCATCGTCAGCCGCGACCATGTGGCGATCGAGCGCTTTTTGCGCGAGGTGGACTCCAGCTCGGTGATGGTCAACGCACCGACCTGCTTCGCCGACGGCTACGAGTACGGCCTCGGCGCCGAGATCGGCATCTCCACCGACAAGCTGCACGCGCGCGGGCCGGTCGGGCTCGAAGGCCTGACCTCGGAGAAGTTCGTGGTCTTCGGCAGCGGCCAACTGCGCCGCTGAACGCGCAGCCATCCTCGCAGCGCGGCGCACGGCGATGATTCGCCGGCCTCGATCACCGCGCCAAGGGTGGCGAAAGGATCGGGTCGCGCGGATTGCCCGCGGCGTCTGTGGCGCAGCCGTCGGCCTCGCGGCAGGGATCAGGCCACGTGGATTCGCGCCGCCAGCGCCTGCAGTTCCTGAAGCGGCGGCTCCTTGCGCGGCCAGATGAGCCCGACGCCGTCGCCGGAATGCCGCGGCAGCACGTGCACGTGCACATGCGGCACCGTCTGCCAGCCCGCGGGCCGATTGGCTTGCAGCAGCGTGATGCCTTCCGGCGCGAAAGCGGCCTGCACCGCGCGCGCCACGCGGGCGACGGTGCGAAACAGCGCCGCCACCCCGTCATCGTCGAGTTCGAGGATCGTTTCGACCTGCCGCTTGGTGGCGACGATCACGTGCCCCGGGTTGACCTGCCCGGCGTCCATGAAGGCGATCGTGTGCTCGTTCTCGTAGACCTTCGCCGCCGGCAGCTCGCCGCGGATGATCCTCGTGAATACGCTCGGTTGCATCGAACCCTCCTTGCGGCCCCCGCGCTCGAAGATGGCCCACGGCCCTCGCAAGCCCACCGCCCGCCGCGGCCCGCGCGCCGCA
>CALGWX010000217.1 GCA_937936215.1 uncultured Burkholderiaceae bacterium
TGATCCTTTGCTTCGACGACGAGGTCGACTTCGCGCGCGGCCTGGGGCTCGCCTCCGGGCTGCCGGTGGCGCGCATCGCCCGCCACCGCTTTCCCGACGGCGAGCTGAAGCTGACGCTGCCGCCGAAGCTGGACCGCGAGGTGCGCATCCTGCGCTCGCTGCACCGCCCGAACGAGAAGCTCGTCGAACTGGTGCTGGCGGCGCGCGCGGCGCGCGAACTGGGCGCCAAGGAGGTGACGCTGATCGCGCCGTACCTCGCCTACATGCGGCAGGACGCCGCCTTTCACCCCGGCGAGGTGGTGAGCCAGAAGGTGATTGGGCGGCTGCTGGCCGACCTGTTCGACGCCGTGGTCACCGTCGACCCGCACTTGCACCGCATCGCCACGCTGGCCGAGGCGGTGCCGCTGGCGCGCGCGGTGGCCCTGTCGGCGGCGCCGCTGATCGGGCACTTCGTCGCCATGCGCGCGCGCAACCCGATGCTGGTCGGCCCCGACGAGGAATCCGCGCAGTGGGTGCACGTGGCGGCCACCTACAACGGCCTGCCGTGGGCGGTGTGCCGCAAGACGAGGCACGGCGACACCGAGGTCGACGTCGCGCCACCGGCCGAGGACCTGGCCGGGCGCGAGGTGGTGCTGGTCGACGACGTCGCCAGCAGCGGCCACACGCTGGCGGCGGCGGCGCGCGTGCTGCTGGCGGCCGGCGCGGCGCGGGTCGACGCGGTGGTCACCCACGCCGTGCTGGCGCCCGAGGCCGGCGCGACGATGAAGACGGCCGGCATCACCGAGTTCTGGAGCACCGACACGGTGCCGCACGAGAGCAACGCGCTGTCGGTGGTGCCGCTGATCGCCGAGGCGCTGACGCCGGCGTGAACGGGCGCGGCTGCCGCCGGGGCGGGCCGGCGGCGATGAGCGAGCCTCCGCCAGACGGACGGATCGACGACGGCCCCCTCACTGTCGCAGACGGGCGACCGAGCGCGAGCGGCCGCCTGCCACGCCCGTTTCGGCGCGGCGACAGGCAGTTCGCGGCGCACCGCTGCGGCTCGGTGCGGACCACCGCATGCGGCCCGCAGCGGTCCCTGCGGCGGCGCCAAGATCGCCGGCCTTCTCGACGATCGCGCGGCGCGGTGAAGACGGCGCAGCGCCGCGACGACCTGCCCTGACCCCCGGTCGCAGGTCGCAGCGAAGGCCGCTTTGCCTGGAAGAAAAAGGCCCGCAAATGCGGGCCTTTTCCGTCGCGCCGGCAGCCGGTTACTTCAGGTGCTTGCTGACGAACTTGGTCAGCTCGAACATGTCGGCCTTGGCCTTGCCGAACAGTTCCTTCAGCTTCTCGTCGGCGTTGATCATCCGCTTGTTGACGGCGTCCTGCAGCTTGTTCTTCTTGATGTAAGCCCAGATCTTGCTCGTCACCTCGGTGCGCGGCATCGGCATGTTGCCGACGATCGCCGCCAGCGGGCCCTGCGGGGTCAGCGGCTTCATGAACGCCGCATTCGGCCTGCGCGCCGCCGTCTTGGCGGCCTTCTTCGGTGCCGCCTTCTTGGCGGTCTTCTTGGCCGGTGCCGCCTTCTTGGCGGTGGCCTTCTTCGCGGTCTTCTTCGCCGGCGCCTTCTTGGCCGCCTTCTTCGCCTTCTTGGTTGCCATGCAGTTCTCCTCAGGGTGAGTTAGCGAACCACAGCGACAGCGTTCTCCAGAGTGTGGCCGCGAAGAGCGCTCTCGTTGCGTGACGCGGAAGCTATAGCGATTTACCTCTGGGCGCAAGCGTTTTCAGAGGGAAAACCGCGTTTTCTCGGCGCGCGCGCAACGATTTTCAGAGGAGAAAAGCCGCGATCGCGCAGCGAGGCGCTGCCGACGCGCGGCGATCAACCTACAAAATGTTGAGCCAAGGCCGCCGTTGGCTTCGATATCTTGGGCTGCTTGTATGGGGCATCGGACACACGCGCCCGGCGCCGCTTCGGCATCGCCGCGGACCGGCTTGTTGGCCGCTTGCCGGCGGCGCGTGCGCCGGCTCGGACGCCGCCGTCAGGGGGCGGCCGCGCGCCGCTCCAGCTCGGCCACCATCCGCGCCACCCGGTCGGCCAACGCCTCGGTGCTGACCTGCTCGCGCAGCCGCTCCACCAGCAGCGGGAAGGCGAACGGCGTGGGCTGCTGCAGGTGCCGGTACTCCAGCCGCAGCGCCCGCAGCCGCGCCAGCGCCGCGCGCAGGCGGGCGAGCTCCAGTTCCTGCTCGAGCACCTCGCGCTCGGCCTGCGCCAGCAGCAGGTTGCCGGCGTCGTACTTGCGGAAGACCTCGTAGAACAGGCTGCTGGAGGCCTGCAGCTGTTTCATCGACTTCGGCTGCCCGGGAAAGCCCTGGAAAATGAGGCCCGCTACACGGGCGATCTCGCGGAAGCGCCGCTGCGCCAGTTCGCCTGCGTTCAGGCTGGCCAGGACGTCTTCCAGCAGCCCGTCCTCGCGCAGCAGGCCGTGCTGCGGGTCGGCGGCGTCGACCCACAGGCGGCGCCAGTCGACGTCCTCGGCCGACAGCAGCAGCTCGAAGCCGTAGTCGTTGACGGCGATGGAGAAGGTGGCCGGCTCGCGCTGCCCGACCCGATAGGCGATCAGCGACGCCAGGCCCAGGTTGGCGTGCCGGCCGGCGAACGGATAGACGAAGAGGCTTCTGCCATCGCGGCTGCGCAGCGACTCGACCAGCAGCCGGTCGCGCCCCGGCAGTGCCGACCAGCGCGATTGAAGCTCCAGCAGCGGCCGGGTCAGCCGCAGTTCCGGCGTGTCGAAGCGGCCGGCGGCGGCGCTTTCCAGTTCCGCCAGCACCGCGTCGGCCAGCTCGCCCGACAGCGGCATCTTGGTGCCGGCCCAGCGCGGCACGTTGGCGTTGCGCTTCCTCGCCGGCGCCACGAAGGCGGTCATCTCGTGCACGCGCACCAGCTCCAGCCGGCGGCCGGCGAAGGTGAAGACGTCGCCCTTGCGCAGGCGGGCGATGAAACTCTCCTCGATGTGGCCGAGCTTGGCCCCGTTGGCGAAGCGCACCAGCATCGACGCGTCGGCGACGATGGTGCCCACCGACATCCGGTGCCGCCGCGCCACCTGCGGGTCCGGCACGCGGTACAGTCCGTCGTCGGCCAGGGCGATGCGCCGATACTCCGGATAGGCGGCGAGCGACGCGCCGCCGCGGCCGGCGAAGTCGAGCGCCCAGCGCCATTCGTCGTCCGTCAGGCGCTCGAAGCTGGCCGTGTCGCGCACCTCCGCGAGCAGCTCGTCGGGCGCGAAGCCGGTGCCCAGCGCCACCGTGACGACGTGCTGCACCAGCACGTCGAGCGGCCGCTGCGGCACCATGCGCGACTCGACCTGGCCGGCGGCGGCCGCCTTGCGCGCGGCCGAGGCCTCGACGATCTCCAGCGCATTGGTGGGCACCAGCGTGGCCCGCGACAGCCGCCCCGGCGCATGGCCGCTGCGGCCGGCGCGCTGCAGCAGCCGCGCCACGCCTTTGGCGCTGCCCACCTGCAGCACGCGCTCCACCGGCAGGAAGTCGACGCCCAGATCGAGGCTGCTGGTGGCCACCACCGCCTTCAGCCGCCCGTCCTTCAAGCCGACCTCGACCCAGTCGCGCACCTCGCGGTCGAGCGAACCATGGTGGATCGCGATCAGCCCCGCCCACTGCGGCCGCGCCTCCAAAATGGCCTGGTACCAGAGCTCCGCCTGCGAGCGGGTGTTGGTGAAGACGAGCGTCGTCGCGGCGGACTCGATCTCGCGCAGCACCGGTTCGAGCATGCGGATGCCGAGGTGGCCGCCCCAGGGGAAGCGCCCGGGATCGTCCGGCAGCAGCGTGTCGATGACGAGCGGCTTGTCGATGCGGCCCCGTACCAGCACGCCGTCGTCGCGATGAAGCAGCGCCCGCAGCGCCTCGTTGAGGTTGCCGAGCGTGGCGCTCAGCCCCCACACCGGCAACCGTGCCGCGAAGCGGCGCAGCCGCGCCAGCGCCAGTTGCACCTGCACGCCGCGCTTGTTGCCGATCAGTTCGTGCCACTCGTCGACCACCAGCAGCGCCAGCCCGGCGAAGAGCTGCGGGCTGTCGGCGCGCGCCAGCAGCAGCGACAGGCTCTCCGGCGTGGTGACCAGCACCTCGGGTAGGCGCCGGCCCTGGCGCGCGCGCTCGGCAGCATCGGTGTCGCCCGTGCGCAGCCCCACCTGCCAAGGCAGGCCGAGCGCCGGCAGCGGCGCGGCCAGCGCCCGCACGGTGTCGGCGGCCAGCGCCCGCATCGGCGTCACCCACAGCAGCCGCAGCGCGCCCGGCGCGACCTCGCCGGCGAGCGCACGGTTGAGCAGGCCGAAGTAGACCGCGTAGGTCTTGCCGGCGCCGGTGGTCGCGTGCAGCAGGCCGGAGCGATGCGCCGCGATGTGCGCCCACACCTCGCGCTGGAAATCGAAGGGGGCCAGCCCCTGTGCCGCGAACCAGCCCTCGGCGCTGGGAAGCGCGAGTTGCCCGGCTTCGACCGGCCGGCGCGGCGACTTCGCGGCGCCGGTCGCGGTGGCCTCGGCCTGCGCCAAGCGCCGGGCCTCGCGCGCGGCCTTGGCCCGGCGCGCGCGCAACTGGGTGCCGACGTTGGGTCCGGGAGGCAGGCGGCGCATGGCAAGCGGGTCAAGGCGCAGCGATGGTAGCGAGCGCGGGCAGGCGCAACTCGGCGACGCCGGACAAACACCCCGCCTCGCCTTTCGCTCACGGCCCGGTTGACCGGCGGCGCCACGCCGAAGCGGTACGGCACCGGCGGGCGGCTTTCGCCCGCGGCCCGCCGAACCACGTGCCCCGCCGCGCACCCAGCGCTGCGGCCAGCCGCTTTGGCGTCGGCTGCGGCTGCGGCTGCGATGCCGCGGTGAAGCCGACTAGCCACCACCGCCGACCATTGCGCGCAAACCACGGCCTCCAGCGCCGCTCAACCGCGGGCCACGGTCGCGATCCAGCCCTCGACCGGATCGACTCGCGCCGGCAGGCCGAAGCCGTCCTCGGCGCGCTGCGCGCACCACGCCGCCTGCAGCGCGCAGATCACGGCGTCGAGGCAGTCGCCGCTGGCGTCTTCGACACAGCGCGCGGCAAGCGCCGGCGGCAGCGCGACGACGATGCCGAGCGGCTGGCCCGCGGCCAGCGGGCGCAGCAGTTCGCGCCGCGCCGCCCGCCGGGCGGCGGCCGTGGCGGCCGTGTCGTTCTTGTAGCGAGGCAGGTTCAGCGCTCGCGCCACGCGCGCCGGGTACGCCTCCAGCGCCACGCGGGCATCGCCGTTTTCGCGCAGTCCCGGCACGCGCAGGCCGGCGGCCGCCAGCCGGGGCGCGCCCTCGAAGAACATCAGGCCCACGGGCGGATTGATCGCCTGCCGCCGCTGGGGATCCATCGTCTTCAGCGGGCTGTGCGAGCCGGCCAGCGCGTCGACCTCGCGGTGCTTCTCGTCGGGCCGGCCCTTGGCGGCGCGGAAAGCGGGGTACGTCGCGGCGCAGAAACCCTCGCGGCCGAGCGCCGCCGCCCAGGCGGTGAGCGCTGGC
The DNA here is from genome assembly GCA_937936215.1 of uncultured Burkholderiaceae bacterium. Taxonomy (GTDB): domain Bacteria; phylum Pseudomonadota; class Gammaproteobacteria; order Burkholderiales; family Burkholderiaceae_F; genus JADJWR01. Next base: position 5,523 of record CALGWX010000217.1, read on the forward strand.
CAGTCCCGCGCCAGGCCGTGCGCCGCGACGAAACGCCGCGGCAGGCCGAAGGGAAAGTCGAAGCCGCCGACCCACGGCCCCGGCAACTGAAGAAAACGCTCGAAAGCCGCGAAGTCGGCCAGCGGCTCGATGGCCGCGATCGCCAACCGCCGCCCGCGCAACCGGCCTTCCGCGACGACGATCGGCTTGCGCGGCGTCGGCCGGCTCGTGAAGTCGACGCCGAAGATCTTCACCGCGCCGTCAGCCCCGTGCCGCCAGCAGCGCCCGCAGGGCTTCAAGCGTGTCGGCCTCGTGCAGCGGCTTGTCTTGGCGGATGCGCAGCATGCGCGGGAAGCGCACCGCGATGCCGCTGCGATGGCGCGGGCTTTCCTGGATGCCCTCGAAGCCCAGTTCGAACACCAGGCTCGGCACCACGCTGCGCACCGGGCCGAAGCTTTCCACGGTCGACCTGCGGATCAGCGCGTCGACCTGGCGGATCTCCTCGTCGGTCAGCCCCGAGTACGCCTTGGCGAACGGCACCAGCCGCGGCAGCCCGCGCGCGGCCGAGGCCTCGGGTTTCTCGCCGGCGGCGATCGCCTCCGCCACCGCCCGCGCCTCGGCGGCGCCGCGGGGCGCCCGCTCCCACACCGCGAAGGTGTAGTCGGTGTACAGGCTCGCCCGCCGGCCGTGGCCGCGCTGCGCGTAAACGAGCACGGCATCGACCGACATCGGCTCGACCTTCCACTTCCACCAGGTGCCGCCATCGCGCGTGCGCCCGACGCCGTAGCGCGAGTCGACGTGCTTGAGCATCAGCCCCTCGACGCCGCGGGCGCGGCTTTCGGCGCGCAGGGCCGTGAGCTCTTGCCAACTGCGGCCGGCCAGCAGCGGCGACAGGCGCAGCGCCCGCGGGCCAACCACCGCGCGGCCGGGATCAACCGCCGCAGCGGCGATCGCGGCGCCGGTTGCAGCCGCCGCATCGGACGCGGAGGCATTCGCCGCCGGCGCGGCGTGCACCACGCCCTCGCGTGCAGCCGCGGCGGCGTCGATCGCGGACGGGTTCGAAGCCGCTGCGGCGCCGATGGCGGAGTCGTTGGGCGCGGTCCTCGCACGTTGCGCGGCCGGCGACCCCGACGACGCGTCGGAGGAAACCGGCCCGCCGGGCGCGGTGGCGAGAAGGAGCGCTTCCAGCGCCGCGCGCCGCTCGCGCTGCGGCCGCGCGCGCCAGTCCTGGCCGCCATGCTCCAGCAGGTCGTAGGCGACGAAGCACGCCGGATGGCTGCGCAGCACCTTCGGCGTGACGGCCTTGCGCGTGATCCGCGTCTGCAGCCGCGCGAAGGCGGCCGGGTGCGCGACAGCCTCGTCCCAGACCAGCACCTCGCCGTCGAGCACGGTGCCGAAAGGCAGCGCGGCGGCGGCCTGCGCGATCTCCGGGAAGCGCTCGGTGATCAACTCCTCGCCGCGCGACCACAGCCACACGCCGTCGCGCCGCACGAGCTGGGCGCGGATGCCGTCGTACTTCCACTCCGCCAGCCACTCGCGCACGTCGCCCAGCGACGCCACGGCCGCCGCCAGCGGATGGGCGAGAAAGAACGGATACGGCGTGCCGCCGCGCGCTGCCGCGCTTTCGGTGGCCGGCGCCAGCAGGGCGCGAAAGCCCTCGGCCGTGGGGCGCGCCGCGTCGTCGGTGAAACCGACCAGCCGCTGCGCGACGAGCTTGGCGTCGACGCCCGCCACGCGCGCCAGCGCGCGTGTGACCAGCAGGCGGCTGACGCCGACGCGAAAGCCGCCGCCGATCAGCTTCAGCAGCAGGAAGCGCTCGGTCGTGCTGAGCTCGTCGGCATAGCCGCGCAGCGCCGCCAGCGCCTCCTCCGGCGCGCGGCCCCGCAGCGGCAGCAGCCGCGTCTCGATCCAGTCCGCCAGCCCCAATTCGGTCGAACGCAGCGGCGGCGGCAGCAGTAGCGCGATCGTCTCGGCCAGATCGCCCACCGCCTGGTAGCTCTCCTCGAACAGCCATTCCGGCAACCCGCTGGCGGCCAGCGCGAGGGCGCGCAGGTCGCGCGTGCGCACCACCTGGCGCGGCTTGCCGCCGGCGAGGAAGTACACGGCCCAGGCGGCGTCGCGCGGATCGGCCGCCCTGAAGTAGCGCGCCATCGCCTCGACCTTGGCGTCGGTCGAGGTGCTCTCGTCGAGCTCGGCGAACAGGCGGGCAAAGCGCTTCATTCGGTCGCAGCCGCAGCCTCCTCGGCCGCCTCGTCGCCGTACTCGGTGGCGAACGCTTCCGCCCGCAGCCCCTGCTCGGCGAGCCAGCGCACCAGCACGTCGACGTAGCCGTGCGTGACGATCACCCGCTGCGCGCCGGTGGCGGCGATGGCCTGCTGCAGCCCCGGCCAGTCGGCGTGGTCCGAGAGCACGAAGCCGCGGTCGAGCGCACGGCGCCGCCGCACGCCGCGCAGCTGCACCCAGCCGGAGGCGAAGGCATCCGAGTACTCGCCAAAGCGCTTCAGCCACGGCGTGCCCTGCGCCGACGGCGGCGCCAGCACCAGCGCGCGTCGGAAAGCCGACTTGTCGGTGACCTCGCCGACGCGCTGCGTGGCCGGCAGTCGCACCCCGCTGGCGCGGTAGGCGACGTTCAGCGGCTCCACGGCGCCGTGGCAGACGATCGGGCCGATCGACGCATCGACGCCAGCAAGGACGCGCTGCGCCTTGCCGAAGGCGTAGCAGTACAGCAGTGAGGCGCGGCCGGCTTCGGCGTTGGCGCGCCACCAGGCGTCGATCTGCGCGAAGACCTCGGATGCCCGCGGCCAGCGGTACACCGGCAGACCGAACGTGGACTCGCTGACGAAGACGTCGCAACGCACCGGCTCGAAGGCCGCGCAGGTGGCGTCGGGCCCAAGCTTGTAGTCGCCGGAGACCACCCACACCCGGCCGCGATGCTCCACACGCACCTGCGCCGAGCCGAGCACGTGGCCGGCCGGGTGCAGCGAGACGCGCACGCCGTTGACCTCGAGGCCTTCGCCGTAGCCGAGCGTCTGCAAGGCGATGTCGCCGAGCCGCGCCCGCAGCACGTGGCGGGCGTCCGCGGCGGCGAGGTAGTGCGCGTGGCCCGCGCGGGCGTGATCGGCGTGCGCGTGCGTGATCACCGCCCGCTCCACCGGCCGCCAGGGATCGATGAAGAAGCCCCCCGCCGGGCAGTACAGGCCCTCGGGCCGCAGCACGATCAGGTCGTCGCCGTTCATCGCGCGGTCAACGGAAGTCCATAGGATTCATCCGCCCGGACGGGCTGTCCGCCCGGAGGAAGGCGGGAACAATAACCACAACCCAGGCCGCGCCATGACCGGAGCCGTCGCCCTTGCCGTAGTCGCCGCCGCCGTCGGCGCGCTGTTGGTCGCCGGCCTGCGCCGCTGCGCCCGCGAGCGCTTCATCGACGCTTACGCGTTCCCGCCAGGCATCCGCGGCCGCGTGCGCAAGCGCTACCCGCATCTGTCGGAGGCCGAGCTCGACCTCGTGTTCGGCGCGCTGCGCGAGTATTTCCACCTCTGCCGCAAGGCCGGCCGCCGCATGCTGGCGATGCCCTCGCAGGTGGTCGACGCGGCGTGGCACGAGTTCATCCTGTTCACGCGCAATTACGACCACTTCTGCCGCAGGGGGCTGGGCCGCTTCCTGCACCACACCCCGGCCGAGGCGATGAAAAGCCCCACCGAGGCGGGCGATTCCATCAAGCGGACCTGGCGGCTGGCCTGCCTGCGCGCGGGCATGGACCCGGCCAAGGCCACCGCGCTGCCACTGCTATTCGCCATCGACGGCCAGCTGGCGATTCCCGACGGCTTCCGCTACGCGCTGGACTGCACGCGCGCGCTGGCTGCGGCGCAGGGCCCCGTCTACTGCGGCTCGCACATCGGCTGCGGCGGGGGTTGCGGCGGCGGCTGCTCCGGCAGCGGTTGCAGCGGCGGGAGCGATGGTGGCTGCGGCGGAGGCGGCGGCGATTGAGCGCGATCGACTTGCGTGGCGAGCGGACGGGCATGGGCTCGCGTTCGTCCTCTGGCATCGATCGCGGCTGAGCCGGCTGCCGCGCCGGGCTAGCCGGGCACCCGCCCCTGCCGGCGCAGCCACCAGCGAAAGAAGCGGTGCACCGGGTCGACACGGCCGCAGTACATCAGCGGGCAGCCGCCGACGATGGGTTCGACGCCGCGGCGGCGGCACTCGGCGACCGCATCGTCGGCCACGCTGCCGGCGCCGAAGGAGCGGTGAAACCAGAGGTGGCGAATGCCGCGGTCGAGCGCGTCGCGCGCCACCGCGAGCGCCACCGCCGGAGGGGTGGCGATGATCACGCCGTGCACGTCGCCTGGCACCGCGGCCACGCTCGGCCAGCACGGCTCGCCGTCGATCGCGCCGGCGTTCGGGTTGACCGCGATCGCCTCGTGACCGCACTCGCGCAAGCGGCGCAGGATCGCGTTGGCCGGCGCCTTGCCGGAGCGCGACACGCCGGCCACGACGATGCGCGGGCCGGCGAGGAAGGCCGCCACCGCTGGCGGCAGGTCGCGAGGCGGAGGGGGTGTCGTCATGGGCGTGGGGCTTGCCGTCAGCGCGGGAGGCGTTGCGCCGCCCAGCGCCGCTCGGCCGCGCGCCGCACGGCCGGCAGGAGCAGCAGGCGGATGCCGATGATGCCGAACCGCGCCCAGCGCCAGTAGCGGCGGAGACGCTCGCGCGCCTCGGCGTCGGTGGCCACCACGCGCGTCTCCTGCGCGAAGCGCGTCAGCTCGTCGGCCAGTGGCCGGGCTTCGAGCGTCCAGGCGATCTTCACCCTGGCCGGCACCGAATACGCGGCGCACTGCTCCGGCGCGATCGGCTCGAACTTCACGTCCGCCAGCCACGGCTGGTAGGCAGCGCCGCAGATCAGCAGGCGGTCGGACTCTTCGGCCAGGACGCCCCAGCCGAGCGAGCGCATCTCTTCGAGCAGCCGCCGCCAGACGCGTAGCGCCGCCGGGGAGGCGCCCGTCAGCCGCTCGCGCAGCCGAAAGATGGCCCGCACCGGCCGCGGCGACTGCAGGTCGAAGCCCTTGGCCTCGGCCATCACGACCGCGGGGGGCGCGCGGATGGTGGTCTCGAAGCGCTCGCGCACCAGCGGTGCGGGGATGAAGCGACCCAGTGGATCGTCGCCAGCGCTCATCGCAGGCCCGCCACGCGGCAGCAGTTCATCGGGAAATCGGAGTCTGACCCCGATTTTCAGTAGTCGCGGCCGCGGGCGAGCACGACCGTGGCGACGCGGACGATGAAATACGCGCACCAGTCGCGGGCGCGGGCGAACCAGCCGCGGCGCTCGTAGTCGGCGGGCGCGATGCGGCGCGAATGCTGCGCGATCGCCTGCGCCAGCGCCGCCGCCAGTTGCCGCGCGAAGCCGGCGTCGTAGACGACCACGTTGGCCTCGCGCGCCAGCAGCAGCGAATACGGGTCGATGTTCGACGAGCCGACGGTGGCCCAGCGCTCGTCGACCACCGCCACCTTGGCGTGCAAATGGCTGGCGGTGTACTCGAAGATCTCGATGCCGCCCGCCAGCAGCTGACCGTACAGCGCGCGCTGGGCGTAAAACTGGATCGCGTACTCCGGCTCGCCCTGCAGCAGCAGCCGCACCTTGACGCCGCGCGCGGCCATCGCCACCAGGGCGGCGCGGAAGCGGCGGCCCGGCAGGAAGTACGCGTTGGCGATCGTCACCTCCTCGTGCGCGGTGTCGAACGCGCGCAGGTAGGCGTGCTCGATCGCGCGGCGGTGGCGGAAGTTGTCGCGGAGCACGAAGGAAGCGGCCATGTCGCCTACCGGCGGCGGCTGCCGCGGCAGGCTGCGCTTGGTCGGCAGTCGCCCGCCGCGGCCGCGCAGCCCGGCGAAGCCCAGCGTCCACCACAGCCGCCGCACGGCGAGCGTGATCGCCTGCACGATCGGCCCCTCGCAGGCCACCGCGAAGTCGAAGCGCGGCCCGAGCCGGCCGCGCAGCGGATCGGGCACGTTGTGGTCGTCGATGATGTTGATGCCGCCGACGAAGGCGAGCTGCTCATCGAACACGGCAATCTTTCGGTGCAGCCGCCGCAGCAGCTTGCGCTGCAGCCGCCACCAGCGCTCCGGCCGGTAAATGCGCACCTGCGCGCCGTGCACGCCGAGTTCGTGCACCAGCCGCCGCGCGTACTCGCCGCCGCCGAAGCCATCGACCAGCAGCCGCACCTCGACGCCGCGGCTGGCCGCCGCCGCCAGCGCGAACGCGACGCGGATGCCGATGTTGTCCTCGGCGAAGATGTAGGTCTCGATCTCGATCACCCGGCGCGCGGCGTCGATCGCCGCCAGCAAGGCTGGGAAGTACTGCTCGCCGTTGACCAGCAGGCGGATGCGGTTGCCGCCGTAGACCACCGTCGGCGCCGCCAGGCGCAGGGACCGGCCGACGGGGCGGGCCGCCGGCGCGTCCATCACTTCAGCTCGAGGTCGGCGATCAGCGGCGCGTGGTCGGAGCGGCGCGCCCAGGTCAGGCCCTTGGGCACCTCGACGCGCCGCACCGCGAAGCCGCGCACGTAGATGCGGTCGAGCGTCAGCCAGGGCGCGAAGCTCGGGAAAGTGCGCGACACCGGCTGCGCCGCATCGCGGCCGTTGCGCCACGGCAGGACGCGGTCGAGCACCGCGCGCAGGCCGGCGGCGCGCTCGCCGTTGGCGCGCGGCTCGGCCACGCTGACCTCCTGCACGTCGAGGCGGCCGCGCAGTAGCTCGTCGACGCGGCGCTGCCAGTCGTTGAAGTCGCCGGCGATGATCAGCGGCGCCTCCGGCGGGATTTCTTCCTCGACGAAGTCTGCCAGCGCGATCGCCTGCCGCAGGCGGCTGCGCTTGATCAGGCCGAAGTGCACGCAGATCAGGTGCACCTCGCGCGCCTTGCGCGCACGCGGCGGCAGCACCCGCGACACCGCGTGCAGCATGCCGCGCTTTTCCAGCGCGTGGTCGGAGATGTCGTGGTTGGTGTAGTGCCCGATCGCGTAGCGCGACAGGATGGCGTTGCCGTGATGGCCGTGCGGGTAGACGGCATTCATGCCGTAGGCCAGGTGCTCGTAGCCGCCGGTGGCCAGGAAATCGAGCTGCCGCGCCGACGGGTAGTTGGCGTGCTTGCGCAGCATCTCGTTGCGGTCCTGCACCTCCTGCAGGAAGACGATGTCGGCGTCGATGCTGGCGAGCGCGAGCTTGATGTCGTGGATGCGCGGCCGGCGGCGGATGCCGGTCACGCCCTTGTGAATGTTGTAGGTCGCAACGCGAAGCTTCATCGTCTACTGCACCGCCGCGCCCATCGGGCGCAGCGCGAAATACCGTTCCAGCAGCCCGGGCTCGTCGAAGTGGCGGCGGCCGACGAACGCGGTCGCGTGCCGCCCCCACTGCCGCATTTGCCCGGCGCTAGAGATGCCCATCGGCCAGAACAGCCAGCGCTCGGCGCGCTCGGTGCCCGGCACGAAACCGGCCGCATCGTACGCGCTGCGGGTGCCGCCTTGCGGCAGCGGCAGGGTCAGCAGTTCGCGCTCGTCGCGCAAGGTGTAGGCGATGCCCGTCGCGGCTGCCGGCGCAGCCGTGACCCGTTGCAGGTAATGCGTGCGGGCGGCAACGCGCAAGGCGATCCGCTGCCCCGGCGCCATACCCGGCGCGGACTGCGGCGCGAATAGGCCCTCGTCGAGCGACGCCGGCTGCGGCCGCGCGGCCACCGCCGCGGTGGGGAAGAACAGGTGGTAGCAGCCGCAGGAATGGATGCTGTCGTAGACCAGCGGCTCGCCGGACTCGTCGAGCGTGACGCGCCAGATCAGCCCGTCCAGCCGGCCGGCGAGGATGTCGACCGCGCCGGCCGCCGGCCGCGCCGGAAACCAGAACGTGTAGACCAGTTGCAGCCGCACGCGGCCGCCGAAGTGCGTGTAGGCGGCGCGCACGTAGGCGGCGGGCGCGGCGGTGTCGGCCGCCGGTAGGCCGTCGTCGGCCCAGCGCAGGGCGCCGATGCGGTCGTCGTCGGAGGCGGTGTCGATCTCCAGCAGCGGCGCATGGCGCTGCACCCACTGCAGCAACTGCCGCTGCGGCGGCGCCGGCAGCGCGAAGGCCGCCGAGCGCGGCGGCGGCGTCACGGCAGCCGGCAGCGGCGCGGGCCCCTAGCGCAGCAGCTCGCCCGCCCGCGGCAGATCGTCGAGCGGCATGGCGAAGACCTCGCGCGTGCGCTGCTGCCAGTCGCGGATGCCGGCGGCGAAGACCAGCCGCGTCAGCGGATAAAGCC
>CALGWX010000218.1 GCA_937936215.1 uncultured Burkholderiaceae bacterium
GCTCGAAGCGGCGGTGGCGGGTGAAACACAGTCCGATCGGTGCCGCCGCCATCAGCGAGCGCAGCTTGGCCAGGACGTCGCGGTTGAGCGACTCGACCCGTGCCCGCTCCGCCCAGACCTCGCGCAAGGTCTGCGTGAGCCGGCCGATCTCGCCGCCGGCGACGGGCCAGTCCTCGATCGCCGCGCCCGCGTCGCCGTGCGCAAGCCGTTGCGCACGAAGTTCGAGCCGGCGCAGCGGCCGCAACTGCCAGGCGACGAAGGCCACTGTGAGTGCGGACAGCACCGCCGCGACGGCGGCCGCCAGCCGTTGCGCCTGCCCACGCCCCACGCTCAGCGGTGCCAGCAGCTGCGCGCGCGGCACCGCCCGCCAGACAAGCCAGCCGGCGGCACTGTCTTCGGCCACCGCGACGATCTCCCCGAGTGGCCGCCACAGGGCGGCGTCGAGCCGCTGCGGCCGGCCCCTGGCTTCCCACTCACGGTAGGCCCGGGCGAGCCGCGGGTCGTCGCCGAGCGAGTGCATGACCAGCGCCCGCTGCGGGTGCGCCAGGATCGTGCCGTGGCGGTCGGTCACGACGATGTGCGTGCCCGCCTCGTCGGTGCGCGCCTCATTCAGTTCGCCGAGCAGGTCGCGGCTGGTCAGCCGCAGCACGCCGAGCAGCATCGCGCGCGCCCGATCGTCTTCAAGCACCGGCTGCGCCAGAACTACGACCGGCTCGCCGGCGATGCGCCCGGGCAGGGGGTCGGAAATCTGCGCCCGCCTTTCCGCCACCGCGCGTCGGAAGTGCGGGCGGTCGGCGATCGACACCGGCGGGCGGCTGGTTCCCTGCTCGTCGACCGATATGCGTATCGCGCCATCGACGCCGGCGACGTTGACGTAGTGAAAACCGGCCAGCAGGGTCGGATGCGACAACATGAACGCCTCGAGCCGCGCCGGTTGATCGACCAGCGCGGGATCCATGCGGCTGGCGACCAAGGCGAGTGCCCGCTGCAGCTCCGCCAGGCGCCGCGTGATCGCGCTAGCCGTGCGCTGCGCCTCGCGCTCTTCGCGGCGCTGCGCCTGGGCCAGTATTTCCACCTCGGCGGCCTGCCCCATCTGCCAGACCGACCACGCCATACCCACCAAAAGCACGGCAAGCACGCCGGCGGCCAGCCGCACCTTCAGCGTGCCGAACCATTGCCACGGCCGCAACATGACTGACCAGCGCATCCCGCGCGGTGGCTGCGGCTCGCGGTTCTGACAGGCGGTAGGGGTCATGCGCATGACCGTGTCGGTCCAAGCGCAGCGAACGATCGAGCTGGGCCATGCCGTGCGCGCCGTGGCGCCGGGCGAGGACAAGGACAAAGCGCCGCCGCCACGCCCTCACGGCTGCGGCCGGCCATACCCCGGTAGCTGCCGGCTAGGGGCATGACGCCCCCATTTCCCGTGCGACCGGCCACAGCAGCCTGCGCCCGCGCATCCGCGCCGGACAGCCGGCGGCGATCAACTCGGCCGTCGCCACGCCTGACGCTGGCGGCGCCGGCATGCGGAAGCTCGCCCCTGGGCCAGCACAGCGCCAGCCCCGAGGGCGAGGTTGCGGGATTCCCGAGCGCAAACACGACGAACTCCAGGTTGTTGCGACCTGCGGCCAAGACGTGAATCGCGCACGTTCACCGACGCTAGGCGCCTGCGAGGATCTTCGGAGCGGGCTTGGCAGGCTTTAGCGGCCAAAAGGCCAGAAAACAGGCCGCCTATCCGCGCTTTGCGGTGGCTTGGGCGGACAGCTGGCGCGCCGGCCCTGACGAAAGTGCGTCGCCAGCCGCCCTAGCCCGGCACGACGCTCACCGCCACCTTCAGCGTGTGCTCCGAGCCGCCGCGGATGACGCCTCGCAACGGCGTGACGTCGCCGAAGTCGCGGCCGACGGCGAGCGTCACGTGCGAGGCGCCGACGATCGTGTCGTTGGTCGGGTCCAAGTCGACCCAGCCGACCTGCGGGCACCACACCGACACCCAGGCGTGCGACGCGTCGGCGCCGAGCAGCCGCGGCTGGCCCGGCGGTGGCTGCGTCAGCAGGTAGCCGCTGACGTAGGCCGCCGGCAGCCCCAGCGCCCGCAGGCAGCCGAGCATGACGTGCGCGTAGTCCTGGCACACCCCCTTGCGCTGCGCGAACACCTCCGCTAGCGGCGTGCTGATCGAGGTGCTCGCCGGCTGGTACGTGAAGTCGGTATGGATCCTGTGCATCAGGTCGATGGCGCCGGCGACCAGCCGCTGCCCCGCCGGGAACGACGGTTCCGCGTAGGCGCGCAGTTCGTCGAGGATCGGCACGAACGGCGAGGCGTACAGGAAGTCGGTAGCGGGCCAGAACGGCGCTTTGACGCGGTAGCGCAGCGCCCTGGCCACGGCGTCCCAGCGCGCGCTGGCGCCGGGATCGAGATCGTCGAAGCGCGGCGTGACCACCACGTGGCTGTCGGCGCGCACCCGCAGCACGTCATGCGGGGTGAACAGCGCGAAGTAGGTGCGCAGGTTGCCGAAGGCGTCGGTCGACGTGTGCTGCTGCGCCGGCTTTGGCTCGATGGTCAGCTCGGCGTCGGCCACCTGCTGCAGATGACCGGACTGCGGCATCAGGCAGGCCAGGTGATAGGCGACGTCCACCCGCGGCGAGTAGCGGTAGGTGGTCTCGTGCACCACCCGCAGCCGCTGTGGCCGGCTCATCGCGCCCTCCAGAGACAGCGCGCGCCGCCAAACGGCGCCGGGCAGCCGCGTGCGGTGGCGCGGCCCGCCGTGCGGGCGCGAGCGCCCAGCCGCATGCCCCCCGGCACTGGCGGCCAGGCCCGCGGCGACGCGCGGCCCGTGGCCAGGCGCGCCGGTGACGCGCTCCGCCCTCGCAGCGCCCCGCTCGCCCTCATCCGCGCACCATCCGGAAACCCGGCTCGGCGTGGCTGAAGAAGCGGCTGCCGATCGCCTCCGACAGCCCAATGCCGGTGGCCGCCAGCAAGTCGACCAGCTCGAGCAGCGTGTGGAAGTGGCCGTCGGCAGCGGCGGTGGTCAGCCGCTCGATCGACGGCCATTGCACGGTCGGCGCCAGCCGCGCCAGCAGTTCCTCGCCGTGCGGCGGCGGCAGTTGCGCCAGTTCCTGGCGCAGGGTGCGCACCACGCAGGCCAGCGCGCGAGGGTTGGCGTGGTCGCGCACCAGCAGGTCGACCAGCGCCACCAGGTGCTGCCAGCGCTGGTGCCGCGAGCGATAGGTGATGACGCTGTCGGCCAGTTGCAGCAGCAGTTCGAAGCCCTGCTCGGAGAGCGCCTGCTGGGTCTCGAACATCACCTGCAGGCTGCTCGCCAGCGTGATCAGGCGCTCGATCTGGCGGCCGATGGCGAGCAGGCGCCAGCCTTCGTCGCGCGTCATTCGGTCGGCCTGGGCGCCGGTGACCGCCGCCAACCGCAATTCCAGCTGTTGCAGCGCCGCCACGGCCTCGTCGGCGGTGACAACGCCGTCGGCGCGAGCCGCGCCGCCAGCGGCGCGAAGCTCCTGCAGCGTGTCCGCGACCAGCCGCGCGTGCTCGGCCGACAGCCGCTCGCGGATCTGCTCGCCGGCGCGCGCCAGCGCGGCTACGCTGAAGGCCACGCTGCGCGCGTCGACCTCGTCGAACAGACCGGCGATCAGCGTGCGCTCGAAAACCGGCAGCCCCTGCGACGGCAGCGGTACGCCCGGCGGCGCCAGCCCGTGCGCGATCGCCAGCCGCGCCGCGGTGTCCAGCAGCGCCCGCGGCACGTCCGAGTCCTCGCCGAGCAGCGCCAGCAGGGCGCGGGCCAGCCGCACGCCGAACTCGGCGCGCTCGGTGTAGCGGCCCATCCAGAACAGGTTCTCGGCGGCGCGGCTCGTCACCGGCCGGCGTGCCGCCTCCAGCGCCGCCGGCGTCAGCGGCCCGGGCAGCATCGAGTACGTTTCCACCGGCCCGCGCGTCAGCACCCAGGTGTCGACGCTGGAGCCGCCACGCGCCATCGTCACCACCTGTTCGTCGCCGGCGATGCGCGTGAGCCCGCCCGGCAGCGCGTGCCAGTGGCCCTGCCCGTCGGCGACCGCGTACACGCGCAGCATCGCCTGCCGCGGCTGCAGGCTGCGGTCGCGCCAGATCGCGAGCTGCGACATCGGCAAGTATTCCTGCAGAGCGAAGTCGTCGGGCCGCTGCTGAATCCGCGCCGCCAGTTGCCGCCGCTGCTCGGCCGTTAGCCGCTGCACCACCTCGGTGTCCCAGCCCTGCTGGCGCGCGAACGCAGCGCAAGTCGGCTTGACGACCATCTTCTCCAGCTGCGGCAGGCCCTGCTGCAGCGCGGCCGCCTCGCCGCACCACCAGGTGGCCAGCGACGGCAGCGCCAGCTTTTCGCCGAACAGCCGCTCGGCGATCGCCGGCAGGAAGCCGGCGATCGCGGGCGACTCCAGGAATCCCGAGCCGAGGGCGTTGGCCACCATCACGTGGCCGCCGCGGATCGACTGCAGCAGCCCCGGCACGCCCAGCGCCGAGTCGCTGCGCAGCTCGAGCGGGTCGACAAAGTCGTCGTCGAGCCGGCGCAGGATGCCGTGCACCCGCTCCAGGCCGTGCAGGGTCTTCAGGTAGACGCGGTCGTCGCGCACCATCAGGTCGCCGCCTTCGACCAGCGGAATGCCCAGATAGCGCGCGAGATAGACGTGCTCGAAGTACGTCTCGCTGTACGGCCCCGGGGTGAGCAGCACCACGCGCGGCGTGACGGCGTCGCCGGCGGGGCTGCCGCGGTAGAGCATGTCGAGCAGGCGCCGGAAGCTCGCCCCCAGCCGCTGCACGCGCAGCTCGCGGAACGCCTCCGGGAACAGGCGCGAGACGATCATGCGGTTCTGCAGCGCGTAGCCGAGACCCGACGGCGCCTGCGTGCGGTGGCCGACCAGCCACCAAGCGCCATCCGGCCCGCGGGCGAGGTCGAAGGCGACGATGTGCAGGTACACGCCGTCGGCTGGGCGGAAGCCAGACAGCGGCCGCAGGTAGCCCGGGTGGCCGTAGACCAGCGCCGGCGGCAGGAAACTGTCGCGCAGCAGCCGCTGCGGGCCATAGACGTCGCGCATCACGGCGTTGAGCAGCCGCGCCCGCTGCGTGATGCCGTGCTCGATGTGCGCCCACTCGTCGGCGGGAACGATCAGCGGCAGCAGGTCGAGCGACCACGGCCGCTGGATGCTGCCGTCGGGGCGCCAGGCGTTGTAGGTGACGCCATCGTCGCGGATCTGCCGCCCCAGCATGGCGGCGCGGCGGTCGAGGTCGGCGAAGCCCGCCGCCCCCAGGTGGGTGAAGAACTGCTGCCACGCCGGCCGCAGGTCGCCCTCCGGCGTGCGCAGCTCGTCGTAGTGGCCGTCGCCCGAGGCCTGCGCGAGGTCGAGCGCGATCGCGCGCGGATCGGCGCCGCCGTCGAACTGGAGTCCCCCCTTGGCCACGCGGCGATCTTACGGGCTTGCCGCCGTGGCGAACGGCCGCCTGGCCCCGACGCTGCCGCCGCGCGCCGTCGGGCTGCGGTCTGCGGGTG
>CALGWX010000219.1 GCA_937936215.1 uncultured Burkholderiaceae bacterium
AGATCGACGGGCTGACATAGTGCACGGTCGGCACGCCGGCGGCGTGCAGCTGCATTTCGAGGCGCAGGTTGAAGTCCGGCGAGTCGACGCCGACCACAACGGCCGGGTTCGCTGCCAGCAGCCTCCGCCGCAGCGCCGCGCGCAACCTCAGCAGCCGGGGCAGCTCACGCAGCACCTCGGCATAGCCGCGCACCGAAAGCTCGCGCACGTGCCACCACGCCTCGGCGCCGGCCGCGATCATCCGGTCGCCGGCGATGCCGGCGCAACGCGCCTGCGGCAGCCGCTCGCGTAGCGCCGCGATCACCGGCGCGGCGAGCAGGTCGCCCGAGGCCTCACCGGCGACGAAACCGACCAGCACGGTGCCGCTAGCGCACGATACCGCGCTTGGAGGTGCGGACGAACTCGGCGAGCGCGGCCAGGTGTTCGGCGCTGGCGGGCGCCTCGGCCGCGAGCTGCGCCAGGCGCTCGCAGGCCTCGGCCACCGTCAGGCCTTCCTTGTAGAGCGCCTTGTAAGCGCGGCGCAGGGTCGCGATCGCCTCGGCCGTGAAGCCGCGCCGCTTCAGCCCCTCGCTGTTCAGGCCGTGGGCGGCGGCGGGGTTGCCGTTGCAGATCACGAACGGCGGCAGGTCCTGCAGCAGGATGGTGCCGCCACCGGCCATCGCGTGGCTGCCGATGCGGACGAACTGGTGCACGCCGGTGAGCCCGCCGAGCACGACCCAGTCGCCGACCTCGACGTGGCCGGCGAACGTCACCGCGTTGGCAATCACGCAGTGGTCGCCGATGCGGCAGTCGTGCGCCACGTGCGCGTAGGCCATGACCCAGTTGTCGGAGCCGATGCGAGTCACGCCGCCGCCGTCGGCGGTGCCGACGTTGAAGGTGCAGAACTCGCGGATCGTGTTGCCGTCGCCGATCACGAGTTCGGTGTCCTCGCCGCGGTACTTCTTGTCCTGCGGCACGCCGCCGAGCGCCGCGTGCGGGAAGACGCGGTTCTCGCGCCCGAGCGTGGTGCGACCCGAGATCACCGCGTGGGCGCCGATCGACGAACCCGCGCCGATGCGCACCTTCGGCCCGACGATCGCGTAGGGGCCGATCTCGACGTCGTCGGCCAGCTCCGCCGCCGGGTCGACCAGCGCGGTCGGATGGACGCGCGCCATCAGGACTCGCCCACCCGCCTGGCGCTGCCGGCGGCGGTGGGCGGAATCTGGCGGTAGGCGCACAGCAACTCCGCCTCCGCCGCCAGTTGGCCATCGACCAGGGCGCGACCGTTGAACTTGCCGATGCCGCGCATCTCGCGCACCAGCTCGACCTCGAGCCGCAGCTGGTCGCCGGGGCCCACCGGGCGCTTGAAGCGGGCATTGTCGATGCCGGCGAAGTAGTAGACGGCGTTGCGGTCGGCGCGCTTGTCGAAGGTGACGAACGACAGGATCGCCGCCGCCTGCGCCAGCGCCTCGATGATCATCACCCCCGGCATCACCGGATAGTGCGGAAAGTGGCCGAGGAACACCGGCTCGTTGATACTGACGTTCTTCAGCGCCACGATCCGCTTGCCGGCCTCGATTTCCAGCACCCGGTCGACGAGGATGATCGGGTAGCGATGCGGCAGGTGGCGCAGGATCTCGTGGATGTCCATCAATCGTCCTTCGTTGGCGCGTTCTTCAGGCCCGCCTCGAGCGCGCGCACGCGGGCGCGCAGTTCCTGCAGGTGGCGCAGCGCGGCGGCGTTGCGCTCCCAGTCGCGGTGCGGCATCAGCGGGAAGAAGCCCGTGTAGTAGCCCGGCTCGCTGATCGTACGCGACACCAGAGTGCCGGGCCCGATCAGCGTGCCGTCGGCGATCGACAGGTGGCCGGCGATCATCGCCGCGCCGCCGATCTGGCAGCCGCGGCCAATGCTGGCGCTGCCGGCGATCCCCACGCAGCCGGCCAGCACCGAGTGCGCGCCGATGCGGCAGTTGTGGCCAACCTGGATCAGGTTGTCGAGCTTCACGCCCTCCTCGATCACGGTGTCGCCCATCGCGCCGCGGTCGATCGTCGTGTTGGCGCCGATCTCGACGTCGTCGCCGATCATCACGCGGCCGGTCTGCGGGATCTTGATCCAGCGGCCATCCAGCGGCGCGAAGCCAAAGCCGTCGGCGCCGATCACCGCGCCGCTGTGCACGATCACGCGCCGGCCCAGCACGCAGCCGGCGAGCACGCGAGCGCCGGGATGCAGCCGCGAGCCGGCACCGACGCGGCTGCCGGCGCCCACGTGGGCACCGCTGCCGATCCAGCTTCCCTCCTCGATGACCGCTCCCGCCTCGACCACGGCGGCCGGATCGACGCGCGCCGCCGCATGCACCTGCGCCTCGGCGGCCACGTGCGCGCCCGGCGCGATGCCCGGCGCCGGCGCCTCGGCCGGCGACAGCCGTTGCGCCGCCAGCGCGAACCAAGCATAGGGGTTGGCGCACTCGATGAGCGCCATGCGCGGGTGCCCGTCGCCGAACAGTTGCTTCCGGTCGGCGGGCCTGAGCACCAGCGCGCCGGCGCGGGTCTCGCGCGCGGCGGCGCGGTAGCGCGGGTTGGCGAGAAAGCTCAGTTCGTCGGCGCCGGCGGCATCGAGCGGCGCCACCGCGCGGATGCGCAGTGCCGGGTCGCCGTGCAACGTGGCCGGCAGCTGGCCGCCCGCCGCGTGGGCGACCGCTTCGAGCAGCGCGTCGAGGCGAAGGCCGGCCGTCATGGCGCGGGCCCGCTCGCCTACTTCGGCTGGTTCAGCGCGCGCAGGACCTTGTCGGTGATGTCGACGCGGGGGCTGAAGTAGACGGCATCCTGCACCACCAGGTCGAACTTCTCCTGCTCGGCGATCTGGCGCACGATGCGCTGCGCCCGCTCCAGCAGCCCCTGCAACTCCTCGTTGCGGCGCTGGTTGAGGTCCTCGCGAAACTCGCGCTGCCGGCGCTGCAGGTCGCGGTCCATCTCGGTGAGTTCACGCTGGCGGCGGGCGCGGTCGGACTCGCTGAGCACCGGCGCGTCCTTCTCGAAGCGCTCGGCCGCCGCTTTGAGCTTCGCCCCGAGGTCCTGCAGCTCGCGGTCGCGCTTGGAAAACTCCGCCTCCAGCTTCTGCGACGCCGCCTTGGCCGGCGCCGAGTCGCGCAGGATCCGCTCCGAGCTAACGTAGCCGATCTTCAGTTCCTGCGCCGCCAGCGGTGCGGCCACGGCGGCAGTGCCCAGCGCGGCAGCCAGCAGGAAGGACTTCAGCGAACGATTCATCACGAAGGCATCACGGATGGACTAGGCTCGATTCTATCCACTGTCGCGCACCTCAAGCGCGCAAGGCGCGGCTAGAAGCCGGTGCCGATCGAGAACTGGAACCGCTGCAGTCGGTCGCCGGGCTTGGAATTGATCGGGTAGGCATACGTGAACTTCATCGGCCCCAGCGGCGAGATCCACGCGATGCCCGCGCCGGCCGCGTAGCGAATGTCGCCGAGGCTGATATTGTCCTTCTGCCCCCAAACCCAGCCGCCATCGAGGAAGCCGAACAGCCGCAGCGTGCGGTCGCCGCCGGGCAGTGGCGTGAGCACCTCGGTCTGGAAGTTGAGCCGCTTGGTGCCGCCCAGCGGCGTGCCAAACGCGTCCACCGGGCCGAGCGAGGCGGTGTCGAAGCCGCGCACGCTGTTGATGCCGCCGACGTAGAAGTTCTTGAACAGCGGGAACGGCTTGGTGCCGTACGAATCGCCGTAACCCAGTTCGACGTTGCCCGCCAGCGTCAGCCGGTTGGTCAGCGGCACGAAACGGCTGTGCTGGTACGTCAGCCGGTAGTACTGCAGGTCGAGCACCGGCAGGCCCCACTCGGCGAACAGGCGCTGCACCGAGCCGCGGCTGGGCACGAGGATGTTGTCGCGGCTGTCGCGGGTGGCGCCGAGCGTCAGTTCCAGCGCCTGCGGCGAGGCGCCGAAGTCCTGGACGTACTGGATGTATGCCGGCGGGCTGAACGGCGTCAGCCCGATCTTCGTACCCTCGTAGCGCAGACCGAGGAAGAGCGTGTCGAACTCCGTGTACGGGATGCCGAAGCGCATCGCCGCAATCTGCGAGTCGAGGTCGACGCTGCCGAGCCCCAGGCTGGCGAGGTCCGACTTGCGGTAGGCCAGCTCGGTGGTGCGGCTCACCCCCCACAGGGTCACGTACGGATCGGTGTGCGTCAGTGCCAGCGTGCGCGTCACCTTGCTGGTGTTGACCTCGACAGAAACCGCATGGCCGGAGCCGAAGGCATTGCGCTGCGAGTACGACGCCTGCAGAACCAGGCCCTCGGCGCTGGAATAGCCGGCGCCCGCCTGCAGCTGGCCGGTGGCGCGCTCGTCGACCTTGAAGTTGACGTCGACCTGGTCGAACGACCCCGGCACCGCCGGCGTTTCGACCTCGACCTTGTCGAAGAAGCCGGTGCGGTCGATACGGTCGCGCGACAGCCGCACCTTCTCGGCGTCGAACCAGGCGTTCTCGAACTGCCGCACCTCGCGCCGGATGACGTCGTCGCGCGTCCTCGTGTTGCCGGTGATGTTCACGCGCCGCACGTACACGCGCCGGCCGGGGTCGACGAAGAAAGTGAAGGCGACCTCGCGCTTGTCGCGGTTGGCATCCGGCACCGCGTTGGCGGTGGCGAAGGCATAGCCGAGCGCGCTCAGCCGGTCGGTGATCCGCTTCGAGACCGCGTTGATGCGCTCGGCATTGAAAACCTCGCCGGGATTGATGTCGATCAGCGCCTGCAGTTCCTCGTCGAGCCCGAGCAGCTCGCCGGCCAGCTTGACCTGGCTCACCGTGTAGCGCTCGCCCTCGATGAGGTTGATGGTGATGAAGATGTCCTGCTTGTCGGGGCTGATCGAGACCTGCGCCGACTCGATGGCGAAGTCGAGGAAGCCGCGGTTCAGGTAGAACGAGCGCAGCGCCTCCAGGTCGCCGGCCAGCTTCGGCCGCGCGTACTGGTCGCGCTTGGTGTACCAGGTCAGCCAGCCGCTAGTCGAAAGCGCCATCTCGTCGCGCAGCGTGCCGTCGGAGAAAGCGCGGTTGCCGGTGAAGTTGATTGCCTTGATCCGCGCCGTCTCGCCCTCGTCGACGGCGATCAGCACGTTGACACGGTTGCGCTCCACCGGCGTCACGGTGGTCTTGACCTCCACCCCGTACAGGCCGCGGCCGAGGTACTGCCGCTTCAGTTCCTGCTCGGCGCGCTCCAGCAGCGAGCGGTCGAACACGCGCGCCTCGGCCAGGCCCACCTCGCGCAGCGACTTCAGCACCTGGTCCTTATCGAACTCCTTAATGCCCTCGAGCTTGACCTCGGCGATCGCCGGGCGCTCCTCGACCAGCACCACCAGCACGTCGCCCTCGGCCTCCAGCCGCACGTCCTTGAACAGGCCGGTGGCGAACAGCGCGCGGATCGCGGCCGCGCCCCGCTCGGGGTCGTAGCGGTCGCCGACCCGCAGCGGCAGGTAGCTGAACACCGTGCCAGCCTCGGTGCGGCTGAGGCCCTCGACGCGGATGTCGCGGATCGTGAATTCCTGCGCCGCGCTGGTGCTAGCCAGCAGCACCGCCACCGCGGCGGCGGCGGCGCGGCGCGCGAACGCAGCGCGGCGTGCGCCGCGCGCCGTGGCGCGATCCGTCGGCAATTGCGGGGACACGATGGAAGGAAGTTACGCCAGCAGCCGGGACAGGTCGTTGTACAGCGCCAGCGCCGTCAGCAACACGAGCACGCCGATGCCGGCGCGCTGTCCCCATTCGACAACCCAGTCCGCCGGCGGGCCGCCCTTGAGGATCTCGATGAAATAGTACAGCAGGTGCCCGCCATCGAGCATTGGAATCGGCAGCAGGTTCAGCACGCCGAGGCTGATCGACACCAACGCGAGGAAGCTCAAGTACGCCACCGCGCCCATGCGCGCCGTCTGGCCGGCATAGTCGGCGATCGTCACCGGGCCGGACAGGTTTTTCCACGACGCCTCGCCGGTGATCATCTTGCCCAGCATGCGAAGCGAGAACACGGCCGTGTCCCAGGTCCGCCGCACGGCGAGACCAACGCTTTCGACCGGCCCATAGCGGACCTCGACCAGGTCGCGGAAGTCCACCCCGATACGCCCGATCGTCTCGCCCTCGACCTGCACCGCGCTGGGCGTCAACAGCACGGTCTGGCGGGCACCGTCGCGATCGATCACGGCGCGCAGTTCGCGGCCCGGCGCGGCGCGGACGATGCGGCTCACGTCGCGCGAGCGCTCGACCGCCTCGCCGTCGATGCTGACGAAGCGGTCGCCGGCGCGCAGCCCGGCGCGCTCGGCGGCGCTGTCCGGCGAGACGCCGCGAACCACCGCCTGCGGCTCGGCCAACGCGATGCCGACGCGGCCGAACACGGTCTGGTCGATCTCGCCGGGACCCAGCTGGGCGAGATCCAGCTGCAGCGTGCGCTCGCCGCCGCTGCCACGCACCGTCAGCTCGACCGGCGCCCGGTCGACCGCGCGCTCGAGCAGCTTCCAGCGCACGTCGCTGTAGCCGCGCACCGCCTGCCCGTCGATGGCCACCACTTCGTCGCCTTCGCGGACGCCGGCGGCTTGCGCGATCGTCTCGGCCGCCGGCGCCGCCAGCACGGCGCGCGGCTCCAGCGTGCCGCTGACGTTCAGGAACCAGTACACGCCGACGGCGAGCAGCAGGTTGGCGAGCGGCCCAGCGGCCACGATCGCGATGCGCTTGGCCACCGGCTGGCGGTTGAAGGCGCGCGACAGGTCCGCCAGCGCGGCCGGCGGTGCGTCGGGGTCGCGCTCGTCAAGCATGCGCACGTAGCCGCCAAGCGGAATGGCGGCGATCACCCATTCGGTGCGGTCGGCCCCGTAGACGCGGCGCCAGATCGGGCGCCCGAAGCCGACCGAGAAGCGCAGCACGCGCACGCCGCATCGCCGCGCCACCCAGTAGTGGCCGAACTCGTGGATCACGATCAGCACCCCGAGCGTGACAAGGAAGGCCAGCAGCGTCGTTACCGCGCTCATCGTTGCGCCTCCGAGGACGCTTGGCAGCGGCCGGCGACCAAGCGGCGCGCGAGGCGGCGGGCGTCAGCATCGATCGCAAGGACCGCCTCGACGGTCTGCGGCTCCGGCGCCGCCACCGCGGCTAGCGTCTCTTCGATCACGGCAGCAATCTCCGCAAAGGCGAGTCGTTCCTCCAGGAACGCTTCGACCGCGACTTCGTTGGCGGCGTTCAATGCCGCCGTGCGCGCGGTGCCCGCCCGCAGCGCCTCGTAGGCCAGCGCCAGGCAGCGGAAGCGCCGCGGATCCGGCGCCTCGAAGGTCAGGCTGCCCAGGCGCGTGAAGTCGAGCGATGCCGCGCCGCTGTCGATCCGCTCCGGGTAGGCGAGTGCGTAGGCGATTGGCGTGCGCATGTCGGGCGTGCCGAGCTGCGCGACCACCGAGCCGTCGGCGAACTCGACCATCGAGTGGATCACGCTCTGCGGGTGGACGACGACGTCGATCCGCTCCGGCGCAAAGCCGAACAGCCAGCTGGCCTCGATGACCTCCAGGCCCTTGTTCATCAGCGTGGCGGAGTCGACCGAGATCTTCCGGCCCATCGTCCAATTGGGGTGGGCGACCGCCTGCTCGGGCGTGATGCCGGAGAAATCGGTGCGGCCCCGGAACGGACCGCCCGAGGCGGTCAGGATGAGCCGGCGCACATCGCGGCCGGCGATCTGCGCCCCCGCCAGGCACTGGTGGATGGCGCTGTGCTCGCTGTCCACGGGCAGCAGCTGGCCGCCGCCGGCGCGCACGGCGTCGATCAACAGGCGCCCGGCGCAGACCACTGCTTCCTTGTTGGCGAGCAGCAGCCGCTTGCCGGCACGCGCCGCCGCCAGCGTCGGCACCAAGCCCGCGGCGCCGACGATGGCCGCCACCACCGTGTCGCATTCCGGCGCGCAGGCGACTTCGGCCAGCGCCTCGGGGCCGCCGAGGGCGACGGTGGGCGCGCCCGCGGCGGCCAGCGCCTGGCGCAGCGCCGGCAGCCGCTGCGGGTCGGACACGACGGCGTAGCGCGGCCGGAAGCGCGCGCAGATGCCGGCCAGTGGCTCGACGCTGCGGCTGGCCGTCACCGCGTGCAGGGTGAAGCGCTCGGGGTGGCGCGCGATCACGTCGAGCGTGCTGGCACCGATCGAGCCGGTGGCGCCGAGGAGCGTGATGGCGTTCATCGCCGCAGCCAGAGGTCGAGCAGCGCCGCCGCCGGCAGGACGGCGAGCGAGGCATCGATGCGGTCGAGCACGCCGCCGTGCCCCGGCAGTAGGTGGCTGCTGTCTTTCACCTGCGCCTGCCGCTTCAGCAGGCTCTCGAACAGGTCGCCCACCACCGACAGCGCGACCAGGCCCACCAGCACGGCGCCTGCCGCGGCGATGCCCAGCCGCTGCTGCAGCAGCGTCGTGAACGCCGGCAGCGACGGCGCGAGCCGCGCCAGCAGCAGCGCCGCCGCCAGCACCGCGACGACCGCGCCGCCCACCCCGGCCCACGTCTTGCCGGGGCTGATTCCCGGCGCCAGTTTGCGCCGGCCCCAGCGACGGCCGGCGAAGTAGGCGGCGATGTCCGCCAGCCAGACGATCGCCAGCACCGACAGCAGGTAGCCGATGCCCGCGTCGAGCACACGCATGACCGCGAGCCACGCCGCCGCCAGCAGCAGCAGCGCCAGCGCGGTCGACAGGCCGTGCCCCAGGTGACCGCCGCGCTGCGCCGCCCGCACGATCAGCGCCGCGAGCAGCAGCCAGACGATCGCGGCCGCGCCGATGAGCCACGGTGCGGCGCCGGCGGCGACCGCTGGCAGCAGCGTCTGCACCGCGAGCAGGCCGGCGGCGAAGGCCGCCGCCACGGCGATGGCGAGCGGCGCCGAGTGCTGCGCCAGGCGCAGCCATTCGAACGCGGCCGCGCCGAGCAGCAGCGCCAGCACCGCGTCGAGCGCCAGCCGCCCGGCGACCGCGGCGGCGAGGATCACCGCCAACAGCACCACCGCGGTGACGACGCGCTGCTTAAGCACGCAGTTCTTCGGCGGCCGGCGCCGCCACCTGCGCGCTGGTCTGGCCGAAGCGGCGCTCGCGGGTGGCGTACCAGGCGAGCGCCGCGTCGAACGCGGCGGCGTCGAAGTCCGGCCACAGCGTGTGCGTGAAGTACAACTCGCTGTAGGCGCACTGCCAGAGCAGGAAGTTGCTGATCCGTTGCTCGCCGCCAGTGCGGATCAGCAGGTCGGGGTCAGGCGCGAAGGCAAGCCCCAGGTGCGCGGCCAGTTGCTGCTCGGTCAGCCGCTCGGCCAGCGCCGCGGCGTCCGGCGAGGTGGCGAGCAGCGAGCGCACGGCCTGCACGAGGTCCCAGCGGCCACCGTAGCTGGCGCAGACGGTCAGGTGCAGCCGGGCATTGCCGGCCGTGGCCTGCTCGGCCTCGTGAATCAGGCGCTGCAGGGCGGGGTCGAAGGCGGCGCGGTCGCCGACCACGCGCAGCCGTACCCCCTGCTCCTTGAGCTTGCCGACCTCCTTCTGCAGCGCCGAGACGAACAGGCGCATCAGCGTGCTCACCTCGTCCTGCGGCCGCCGCCAGTTCTCGGAACTGAACGCGAACAGGGTCAGGTACTCGACGCCGCGCCGGCCCGCCTGCTCGACGGCGGCGCGCACGGCGTCGATGCCGCGCGAATGGCCGGAGACGCGCGGCAGGTGGCGGGCCGTGGCCCAGCGGCCGTTACCGTCCATGATGATGGCCACGTGGCGGGGAACGGCGGGCCGCGGGTGCCGGGTCATGGGCAGTCGGATCGTTGGTACAGGAATCGTGGCGCGCCGTTCGCGGCACCGCCGAGTGGCGCAGCCGCGCCTGCGATGACGCCGAGCGCCGCGGGCAGGAGGTCAGAACGCACGGGTACCGGGATCACGGGCGCTCAGACCGTCAAGACTTCCTTTTCCTTCTCTGCGATCAGCTTGTCGATCTCGGCCACGTAGCGGTCGGTGAGCTTCTGCACCTCGTCCTGCGCCCGCCGCTCCTCGTCCTCCGAGACCTCCTTCTTCTTCAGCATGTCCTTCAGGTGCGCGATCGCGTCGCGGCGGGTGTTGCGCACCGCCACGCGCGCGTTCTCGCCCTCGTGGCGGACGACCTTGGTCAACTCCTTGCGCCGCTCCTCGGTCAACGGCGGCATCGGCACCCGGATCACG
>CALGWX010000220.1 GCA_937936215.1 uncultured Burkholderiaceae bacterium
GGCGCGCCGGCGCGGCCGGCGCGGCAGCGCTGCGAGCAGTAGCGCACCTCGGCCCAGGTCTTTCGCCAGCGCCGGCGCCACACCATCGGCCGGCCGCAGACGGCGCAGGGCTTCACCGGCAGGAACGACTTGTTGCCGCGCGCGGGCATGGGCCGAGGCTGCTGCGGTCAGTCCGCCCGCTGCTCGCGCCAGCGCGCCAGCGCCGGTGGGATCTGGTCGAGCGAGCGCATCGCCTCGATGCCGGCCGGCGGCCGGCGGTGCAGCGCCGCGCAGCCGCCGCCGGCCCAGATTTCGACTGCGGGCGGCAGCTTGGCGCGCAGTTCCGCCAGGCCGTCGATCGCCTGGCTGGCGTTGAACACCGCCGAGAAGGAAAGCGCCACGATGTCGGCCCGCTGCGTCTCGGCCGCGGCGACGATGTCCAGCAGCGGCGTCTGCACCCCGAGCGAGATGCAGTGGCAGCCTTCGAGCGCGAAGGTCGCCTCGGCCATCAGGATGCCGAGGCCGTGCGGCTCCTGCGGGAACGTGGTCAGCAGCACACGCGGCCGCTGCTCGCGGCGCGGCAGCGAGGCAATCGCCTGCCGCAGCAGCCCTTGCAGCACCTCCGTGTACAGGTGCTCTTCGAAGATCTGCAAGTCGCCGCGCGACCACGCCTCGCCGACGAGCTCGTTCATCGGCGCCACGACATCGGCCACGAAGCGCGCCAGCCCCTTACGCACCAGTTGCTGCGAAAGCTGACCGCGAAGCTCGTCGAACCGATGCGCGGTCAGCAGGTCGATCATGTTGGCCAGCTGCCCCTCGCCGGCCTCCTCGGCGGTGACGCGAGCGCCGCCGTTGCCGCTTGCCTGCGCCAGCCGACGCAGGTCCTCGACCGGCAGCGCGACGATCTTCCCGGGGCGGTGCCCGAGGTCGAGCAGGCGCTTCAGGGTGCGCAGCTTCTCGATCTGTTCGAGCGGATACAGCCGCTCGCCCACCGCATCGCGCAGCGGCGACGGGAACCCGTAGCGGCGCTCCCAGACGCGCAGGGTGTCCTTGGACAGGCCGGTATCGCGTTCGACGGCGGCAATCGTCAGCGCGACCGGCGCCGCACCGGCGGGTGAATTCATTGCCCGCTCCCGAACGACGTGAAACCGGACGCCCTCGGCCGACGCAAACGCGTGTCAGGGACCCCATAGGCCCTGCCGCACCCCAAATCTTCTGTCATGGACAAATCTTTGACTTTTGCTCTCATGCGTCTATCATAAATCTGCTGTCGATGGTTTGCCTAGGTCGTTCGAGCGGGACAGAACTCGTCAGCGGCCGGCGCCGGATCAAGCCGGCGCTTCACGTTGTGTTCTTTTATGTCGACGTTTTTCATGAAAGTGATCGCTAACACCACCGCAATGGACCGAGCGACCTCCGGACCGTGGTTCGTCGGCAAAACGGCTGCGTTGCTGGCCGGGTTGTTCGCCCTCTCGATCACCCTAGGCTGGACAAACCCCGCGGTAGCCGAATCCCCAGCTGCCTGCCCCGCCTTGCTCAACCACACCCTGCCGCGACTGCAGGACGAGCAGCCGCACAGCCTGTGCCAGTACGCCGGCAAGGTGGTGCTGGTGGTCAACACGGCCAGCGCCTGCGGCTACACCCCCCAGTACGAGGGCCTGCAGAAGCTGCACGAGCGTTATGCCGCGCGCGGCCTGGTGATCGTGGGCTTCCCATCCGACGACTTCCGGCAGGAGCCCAAGAACAACAAGGGCATCGCCGAGTTCTGCTTCGACGTCTATGGCGTGCGCTTCCCGATGTTCGCCAAGTCGGGGGTCGCCGGCGACAAGGCCAATCCGTTCTTCGCGGCGCTGGCGCGCGAGACCGGCGAGGCGCCGAAGTGGAACTTCCACAAATACCTGATCGACCGCCAGGGACGCGCGGTGGCGGCGTTCCCGAGCGCAGTCGAACCCCTGGACCGCCGCCTGACCGGCCGCATCGAGCAGTTGCTGGCAACCCGGTGAGCATCCGGGTTGACCTTTGCGGCGGCGGACGCAGCGTGCGGGATACTCGGTGCCCAGAGCCCGGCCGGTCCGCGGCTGCCGGCCAGATCGGGGACAATTCGGCTTTCGCCCATGAACGCGCCCGACCCCATGTTCCTTCCCGACGTGCAATCGAGCCACGATCTGCGCAACGTGGCCATCGCCCGCGTCGGGATCCGCTCGCTGTCGTACCCGGTGCAGGTGGCCACCGCCCACGGCAGCCAGCCGTCGGTGGCCTCCGTCGACATGTTCGTGGCCCTGCCGGCGCATATCAAGGGCACGCACATGTCGCGCTTCATCGAGGTGCTGGCGGCGCATCGCGAGCCGCTGGCGGCCGCCTCGATGCGCACCCTGATGGCCACGATGCTCGCCCGCCTGGAGGCCAGCCACGGCGAGATCGAGGTGCGGCTGCCCTACTTCATCCTGAAGTCGGCGCCGGTGTCCGGCGTGCAGAGCCTGATGGACTACCGGCTGGCGCTGCGCGCGGTGGCCGACGCGGCCGGCCTGCGCGTGTGGCAGACGGTCACCGTGCCGGTGACCAGCCTGTGCCCGTGCAGCAAGAAGATTTCCGACTACGGGGCGCACAACCAGCGCGCGCATATCGTGATCGGCGCCGAGCTGGCCGATCCGATGACCGTCGAGGAGCAGGTGCGGATCGCCGAGGCCGCGGCTTCGAGCGAGATGTGGGCGCTGCTGAAGCGCCCGGACGAGAAGTACGTCACCGAGCGCGCCTACGACAACCCGAAGTTCGTCGAGGACGTCGTCCGCGACGTGGCGCTGGCGCTGAATGCCGACGACCGCGTGCTGGCCTACACCGTCGAGGCGGAGAACTTCGAGGCCATCCACAACCACTCGGCCTACGCCAGGGTCGAGTTCGACAAGCGCGCCGGGCGCTAGCGCCGGCCAGCCCGGCCGGCGCCGCTGACCGGCCGGCTCGCTGCTCCCTTTTCTCCTATTCCGCCGCGGCGCGCGCCGCCCTGTTGCGCGCGGCCCGCGCGCGTGGAGTTCGCCCATGAAGATCGCCATTGTCGGCAGCGGCATCTCCGGCCTCGGCTGCGCCCACGCGCTGCTCGCCGAGCGCCGGCACGGCGCGCAGGTGACGCTGTTCGAGGCCGCGCACCGCCTCGGCGGCCACACCAACACCGTCGACGTGCGCCTGGACGGCATCGAGCACCCGGTCGACACCGGCTTTCTCGTCTTCAACGAGCGCACCTATCCCAACCTGATCCGGCTGTTCTCGGAGCTCGGCGTGCCGACGGCGA
>CALGWX010000221.1 GCA_937936215.1 uncultured Burkholderiaceae bacterium
TGGACGCGACCGCTTTGCGGTCGCACGTGCATCGGCTGCGGAAAAGTCAGTTTGAGGTCGGGCTTCGGAGCGGCCGGGCGCCCGCCCTTTTTCAACTGCAAGGTGCCGGCTGCGCCGGCAACTGCGCGGAGGCGGCTCAGATAATCAGCGCGGCAATGAAGATGCCGACCATCGTGAAGACGATGGCGAGCTTGAGCACCGCCCCGACCAGCAGCCCGACCCACGTCGCCACCCCCACCTTGCCGGCGCGCAGCGCATCGCGGTGGGCGATGAATTCGCCCACTGCGGCGCCGATCAGTGGCATGAACAGCAGCCCGATCAGACCCGTGAAGACGCCGACGACCGTGCCCACCGCGGCGCCGGCGATGCCGAGCGGAGTGGCGCCGGCGCGCTGCGCCGAGACGAGTTGCGCCACGTAGTCGACCGCGAAGCCGATCGCCGCCAGCACTGCGGCCAGCCCCACCGTCCAGCCGCTGATGACGGTGAAGTCGCCGATCCACGCCGCGAGCAGGATGCCGCCGAAGACGAAGATCACGCCCGGCAGCGCCGGCAGCACCGTGCCGGCCACGCCGACGACGATCATCAGCACGGCGACGATCCAAAGCGCAGTGGTCACGCGCCCCTCGCCGCGTGCCGCGACACCGAGCCTGCCGTCGGCGCAGGCGCAGCCGAGGGCGCAGGCCGGCGACTCATCCGCCGTACTTCAGCACCAGCGACTCGATCCGGTGCGCGGCGTCCTTGCAGCGGTCGGTCAGGCCTTCGAGCAGTTCGTAGACGGCCTTCAGCTTCACCAGCTCGCGCGCATCGGCCTCGTCGCGAAACAGCCGCGCCATCGCCGCCCGCATCACGTGGTCGGCCTGGGCTTCGATGTCGTCCACCTCGCGGCAAAGCTGCGCCGCCGGCCGCAGCCCCTCCGCCCGCCCCAGCGCCCGAAGCGCCTGGCGCAGCGTTTCGGTGCCGGCCGCCCCCAGCTCGGCCAGGCGCACCGCCTCGGGCGTCACGCGCGTGACGTGATACAGGTGCACCGACTGCGCCGCGTCCTCGGCCAGGTCGACGATGTCGTCCATCTCGTTGACCAGCGCCAGCAGCAGCGGCGCCGGAAACGGCGGCAGCCACGTTGGCCGCAGCGCCGCGCCGAACTCGTCGACCACGGCGTCGGCGCGCTTTTCAAGCGCCTCGATCTCGCGGACCTTGCGGTCGGGATCGCTGGGGTCGGCCAGCAGCTTGACCATCGCCTGCATCGCCTGGTTGCACAGGCCGGCGTGGCGGTCGAGCAGTTCGAACAGCCGCGCCCCGCGCGGCCGCAGCCGGCGCAGCCACGCCCGCCAGCGACTGGCGCCCTCGCGTCGTTCCGGCACGAAAAAGACCTTCATCGGCTGCCCGCGGCGGTCAGAACGGCGTCGCGCTGCCGTGCGCCAGGTTGTCGAAGCGGGTGAACTCCCCGGCGAAGCGCAGCGGCACGCGGCCGATGGGGCCGTTGCGCTGCTTCAGGATCAGCACCTCGGCCAGGCCCTTCTCGGGCGTGTCCTGGTTGTACACCTCCTCCCGGTACAGGGCGAAGATGACGTCGGCGTCCTGCTCGATCGCGCCGGACTCGCGCAGGTCGCTCATCACCGGGCGCTTGTCGCTGCGTTGCTCGACGGTGCGGTTCAGCTGCGACAGCGCGATCACCGGCACTTGCAGCTCCTTGGCCAGCGCCTTAAGCGAGCGCGAGATCTCCGAGATCTCGGTGGCGCGGTTCTCGCCGACGCTGGAGGCCGACATCAGCTGCAGGTAGTCGACGATGATCAGGCCGAGCTGGCCGCACTCGCGCGCCTGGCGGCGGGCGCGGGCGCGCAGCTCGATCGAACTGAGCGCCGGCGTCTCGTCGATGTAAAGCGGCGCGTCCTGCATCTTGCGCATGGTCGCCGACAGCCGCGGCCAGTCGTCGGTTTCGAGGCGGCCGGTGCGCAGCCGCTGCTGGTTGATGCGGCCCACCGAACTGAGCAGGCGCAGCGCCAGCTGCTGCGCCCCCATTTCCATCGAGAACACCGCCACCGGCATCTGCAGGTCGATCGCCACGTGCTCGCCGATGTTCAGCGCGAAGGCCGTCTTGCCCATCGAGGGACGCCCGGCGACGATGATGAGATCGCCCTTCTGCAGGCCGGAGGTCATCTTGTCGATGTCGACGAAGCCGGTCGGCACGCCGGTGACGTCCGACGGATTGGCGCGCTCGAACAGTTCGTTGATGCGCTCGACCACCCGGGTCAGCAGCGGGTGGATGTCGACGAAGCCCTGGCGGCCGCGCGAGCCGGCCTCGGCGATGGCGAAGACCTTCGCCTCGGCCTCGTCGAGGATGTCCTTGGTCTCGCGGCCCTGCGGGTTCAGCGCGCTGGTGGCGATCTCGTCACCGACCGAAACCAGCCGGCGCAGCACCGCGCGGTCGCGCACGATCTCGGCATAGCGGCGGATGTTGGCCGCCGACGGCGTGTTTTGCGCCAGCGCGTTGAGGTAGGCGAGCCCGCCGGCCTCGTCGGCCTTGCCGCCGCTTTGCAGCGCCTCGTAGACGGTAACGACGTCGGCCGGCCGCGAATGCTCGATCAGCCGCCCGATCGCGTCGAAGATGAGGCGGTGGTCGTGGCGATAGAAGTCGCCGGAGCCGATGAAATCGGCGATGCGGTCCCACGCCGAGTTGTCGAGCAGCAGCCCGCCGAGCACGGCCTGCTCGGCTTCGATCGAATGCGGAGGCGTGCGGACGGAAACGAGCTGCGGGTCCGCGACCGGGGAGTTCATCGCCACTCCATCAATGCGAAGGCAGTGTAGCGCCGCGTCGCAGCGGCCAGCGGCGCGCGCGGCACCGGCCGTCGCCCGAGCGCCAGATGCCCGAGCCGCGTCGGCCGCGCCGACGGGCGGCTCGGACAGAGGCCCGCCGGAGGCGTTATGCCTGTTCGGCGAGTACCGAGACGGTGATGTCGACCACCACGTCGGTGTGCAAGGCGACCGCGACATGGTGATCGCCGACCGACTTCAGCGGCCCGGCCGGCATGCGGATCTGGCCCTTGGCGACCTCGAAGCCCTGCTTGCGCAGCGCCTCGGCGATGTCGAAATTGGTGACCGAGCCGAACAGGCGCCCGTCGACGCCGGCCTTCATCGCGATCTTCACCACCAGGCCGTTGAGCTTCTCGCCCATCGCCTGCGCCTGCGCCAGCTTCTCGGCCTGCGCCTTTTCGAGCTCGGCACGCCGCGCCTCGAACTCCTTGATCGCTGCGTCGGTGGCGCGCTTGGCCTTGCCCTGCGGGATCAGGAAGTTGCGCGCGTAGCCGTTGCGGACCTTGACCACATCGCCCAGTCCGCCCAGATTGGCGATGCGTTCCAGAAGGATGACCTGCATGTTGCCCTCCCC
This sequence comes from uncultured Burkholderiaceae bacterium, assembly GCA_937936215.1. Classification (GTDB taxonomy): domain Bacteria; phylum Pseudomonadota; class Gammaproteobacteria; order Burkholderiales; family Burkholderiaceae_F; genus JADJWR01. The sequence continues at coordinate 3,383 of CALGWX010000221.1, forward strand.
GGCGTCAGTGGTTGTCGGTGTACGGCAGCAGCGCCAGGAAGCGGGCGCGCTTGATCGCCGTGTCGAGCTGCCGCTGGTAGTGCGACTTGGTGCCGGTCAGGCGCGCCGGCATGATCTTGTTCTGGTCGGTGAGAAAGTCGCGCAGCGTGTCGATGTCCTTGTAGTCGATCCGCTCCACGCCCTCGGCGGTGAAGCGGCAGAACTTCTTGCGCTTGAACAGCGCGTTCTGCTTCTCGCCCCGGCGGGCGCCCTTGCCTTTGCCCTTGCCCCTTGCAAATGCCATGTCCAGCTCCGTTTCAGATTGCCGTGAATTCCGTGATGTGCAGCACCAGCGTCGGCGAGCGTTTGCGCCGCGGCGCCAGGAAGCCTTCGATGTCCAGCTCCGCTCCGAGTGCCTGCTGAGCGAGCCGCTGCGCCGCCGCGCCGACGGCCAGCGCCGCCAGATCGAATTCCAGTTGCCGCTCGATGCCCGCTTCCGCCACCGCGCCCTCGTAGCGCAGCCCGGCCTGCATGACCGCCACCCCGGCTGGCGTGTAGCGCAGCTCGGCGAGCGCCACCAGCTTCGCGCGCAGCCGGACGCGGTTGGTCAACGCCGCGCCTAGCCCGCCGCCTGCGCCTGTTCCGCCGCCGCCTTGCGCGCCTCTTCCTTCTCCACCAGCTTCATCATCGGCGACGGCCCGGTTTCGGCTTTCTTCATGCCGATGGTCAGGTGGCGAAGCACGGCGTCGTTGTAGCGGAAGGCGTGCTCCAGTTCGTCGAGCGTGGCCTTGCCGCACTCGATGTTCATCAGCAGGTAGTGCGCCTTGACCAGCTTCTGGATCGGGTAAGCAAGCTGCCGCCGCCCCCAGTCCTCGACGCGGTGCACCTTGCCACCCTGGCTGGTGATCAGCGACTGGTACCGCTCCAGCATGGCGGGCACCTGCTCGCTCTGGTCCGGATGGACGATGAAACAGATCTCGTAGTGACGCATCGACTCTCCTTGTGGATGAAGCCGCCCCGGGCGTCGTACCGGGTGCGGCAAGGAAGAAAGCCTGCAATTCTAGCCGCTCGCGCGTGGCGGGCTCAAACCGCGCCGGCCCCGCCCAGCAGCGCCGGCAGCGCCGCGCCGGCAGCGGCGCGCACGACGGCGTCGGCCACCGCGTCGATCTCGGTCGGCTGCGGATTGACGATGACCACCGGCGCGCCGGCGCGGCGCGCCTGCATCGGCAGCCCGGCGGCCGGGTAAACGAGCCCGGATGTGCCGACCACCAGCAGCGCGTCGGCCTCGGTGCAGGCGCGCTCGGCGGCCGCGAGCGCCTCCGGGTCGAGCCTCTCGCCGAACCAGACCACGTCCGGCCGCAGCCAGCTGCCACAGCGCGGGCAGCGCGGCGGCTCGCCGGCGGGCAGTTCTTCCGGGCGGGCGAACAACGCTCCGCATTCGGCCAGGCAACGGCTGCGGACGATGCTGCCGTGCAGTTCGATCACGTCGCGGCTGCCGGCGCGCTGGTGCAGCCCGTCGACGTTCTGCGTGACCACGCACAGCCGCTCGAAGTGCGCCGCCGCTTCAGCCAGGGCGAGATGGCCGGCATTCGGCCGTGCCTTAGCGACCAGCTCGCGACGCCACGCATACCAGCGCCAGACGAGCGGCGGATCGGCGCGGAAACCCTCGGGCGAAGCCAGTTGCATCGGGTCGAACCGGCTCCATAGCCCCGTGTGCGCGTCGCGGAACGTCGGCACGCCGCTTTCAGCCGACATCCCGGCACCCGTCAGCACCGCGAGTCGACGCACACCGGCGAGCATGCGGCGCGCCGCGGCGAGCGCATCGGCGGCGACGAGACGGCCCTCTGGCTCGCGCTCGGAGGATTCGCCCTCGGGGCGGCCCGGCGGGTCGACGGGACCACCTTCTCGCTCACGCTCGAAGGATTCGCCCTTGGGGCGGCCCGGCGGGCTCATGCGCTCGGACTGGACGGATGGGCTGGCAGCCGCGAATGCATCCAGCCGAACCACACCGGCGGCAGCAGTGCGGCAAGCACCATGGTCGGGTAGCCGGCCGGCAGCTGCGGCGCCGAGGCCATCGAGCGCAGCGCCTTGTAAGGCCGCTGCATGTGCGCGTGATGGTCGGCGTGCAGCTGCAGGTTGAACAGCAGCCAGTTGCTGACGGTGAAGTCGGCATTCCAGGAGTGCACCGGGGCCACCGCCTCCCAGCGCCCGTCGATGCGGCGCCGGCGCAGTCCGTAGTGCTCGATGTAGTTGACGATCTCCAGCAGCACCACTGCGGTCAGCGCCTGCAGCAGGAACAGCGACAGGCCCGGGCCGCCGCCCAACACAAACGCGCCGGCGGCCAGCAGCGACGACGCCACGACCCCGGAAATCACCTCGTTGGCCATCGACCAGGGCGAACGGCCGCTTGCCGCCAGCCGCATCGCCTCCAGCCTGAACGCATGCGCGAATCCGCCCCGCACCGAGCGGGCGATGAAGCGGTAGACGTGCATGCCGAGCGGCGCGGTCGCGGGATCGTCGGGTGTGGCCACGCGCGCATGATGGCCGCGAATGTGCTCGACCTGGAAGTGGGCATAGCCGACGCTCGCCAGCAGCGCGCGGGCGATGGCGCGGTCCAAGCGCCTGGCACGGTGGCCGAGCTCATGCGCGACCGTGATGCCGATGCCGCCGGTGATGCTGCCCACCGAAAGGGCGAAGACGATCAGCGCGGGCGCCTCCAGCGTCGGCGCCATCGTCACGGCGCCGACGAGCAAGGCGGCCTGCAGCGGCAGCTGCGCCCGCGGCACCCAGCGCGCCAGCGCCGGCGCGGTGGCGGCGAAGGGGTTCGGCCATGGCCGACCGACCCACGCGTCGAGCAGCGGGATCAGCACGAAGATCACCGCCAGCGTCAACCCCGGCCAGCCTTGCCGCGCCGAGGCAAGCGGCAGCAGCGCAAAGACGCCGAGGAAGGCGAGCCGGGACAGCGCCGCGGTCATCGCGACATGGTGCCGCGGCAGCAGCCCGGCATCAACTGCCGTCCGCGCGCGCCGCACGCTGCCGCAGCGTCTCGAACAGGCACACGCCCGCGGCCACCGAGACGTTCAGGCTCTCGACCTGCCCGCGCAGCGGGATCCGGGCCAGCCAGTCGCACTTCTCGCGCGTGAGCCGCCGTAGCCCGGTCCCTTCGGCGCCGAGCGCCCAGGCGATCGGCCCGGTGAGGTCGAGCTCATACACGCTGCGGTCGGCATCGCCCGTGGCGCCGACGATCCACACCCCGGCCTGCCGGATCTCGTCCATGGCGCGGGCGAGATTGGTCACTGCCAGCAGCGGCATCGTCTCGGCGGCACCGGCGGCAGCGGCGGCGACTACCGGCGTCAGGCTGGCGGAGCGGTCGCGCGGCACGATGACCGCCTGCGCCCCCGCCGCCTCGGCCGTGCGCAGGCAGGCGCCGAGGTTGCGCGGATCGGTGACGCCATCGAGCAGCAACAG
>CALGWX010000222.1 GCA_937936215.1 uncultured Burkholderiaceae bacterium
TGGGCAGGGGCGTAGCACGGACCGTCGCGGCCGCGTAATCCGACGCCTGGTCGGATTGTCGGCGGCGCGCGGGGGGCGCAGCACGGCTTGCGGGCGAGCGAGATCGCGTGTCTGTCCGCGCGGCGATGAGTCGGCATCGTCGCCGCGCCCGCCGGCCGCCGCCAGCACAGCCACTGCGCCGACGCGAGCGATACCCCACGGCGGCCCGTGCAGCGTCGATTCGGCATCGTCTTCGCGTTGGCGGGTTCGGCAAGGCAGCCGGCCGCCGCGGATGCGGCAGGGGGCGTTGGCCGGTAACGTCCCGTCTCGCAACGCGGCAGCGCGCGCTTTCGCGGCGCGGATCATCGACCGCCAGCAAACCGATGCGGCGGTAGCGTCGGAAGCGTTCCGCCATGGCGCTGCCGTCGACCGGCGGCCGCGTCAGCCCAGCAGCGCCGACTGCACGTCGGCCGTACCGAGTTGCCGGCGCCACCAGTCGATGGCCTTGCCGCGCGCATCGGCGCGCCAGGCTGCATACAGCGCCACCCGCTCGCCCTGCTCGCGTTCGTCCTCGGTGGTCTTCGCCAGCAGTTCGCCGCGGGCCAGCTGCTCGCGCACCAGGTGCAGCGGCACGTAGCCGACGCCGAGGCCGGCCACCTGGGCGGCGATCTTGTCGGCCATGCTCGGCACGGTGATGGTGCCGGCCGCGCCAATCAGACCGGCGGTCCGCGGTGCCAGCCGCTGCGAGGTGTCGCCAACGACGATCTGCCGGTGCGCGCGCAGCTGCGCCGCCGTCAGCGGCGAGGCCGCCGCCGCCAGCGGGTGACCGGGGGCCACGGCGAAGACGAACTGCGCTTCGCCGAGCCGCAGCGTGCGCCAGCCGACGCCATGCTGCCCGTTGGCGGGCGCGCAGGCCGAGGCGCCGATCGCGAGGTCGCTGCGGCCGCTCGCCAGCGCGTCCCAGGTGCCGCCCAGGACCTCGTGGCTCACGCGCAGCTGCGTCGGCGCCTCGGTGCAGAAGCGCTCGATCAGCGGCAGCAGGCGGCAAAACGGGATCACCGAGTCGAGCGCGATGCGCAGCTCGGTCTCCCAGCCGCGCGCCACCCGCTGCACGCGGCGACGCAGTTCCTCGGCGGCGGCGAGCAGTTGCCGGCCTTCGCGCAGCAGTTCCTCGCCGGCGGGCGTGAGCCGCGCCCGGTAGCCGCGGCGGTCAAACAGTAGGACGTCGAGGTCATCCTCGAGCCGCCGCGCGGCATAGGTCACCGAGGACGGTGTCCGCCCGATTTCCTCGGCCGCCCCGGCCAGGCTGCCGCGGCGGGCGACCGCATCGACCAGGCGCAGGGCGTCGAGGGACAGGATCGAGTCCGGCATCGTCGTTGAACAAAATCGAATGAGTTCGTCGAATCTCGGCTCATTTCTCTTCCGGCCGAGTGCCGTCATCATAGCGGCCATCGATCGTTTCAGTCGTTTGGCCGGGCCTGAATATCCAGGCCGGCTCCTCGCCCGGAGGGCTCATGATCACCCTGCGCCGTGCTGCCGAGCGCGGCTATGCCGACCACGGCTGGCTGCAGTCGTTTCACAGCTTTTCGTTTGCCGACTACTACGACCCCGCGCACATGGGCTTCGGCCCGCTGCGGGTGATCAACGAGGACCGCATCGCGCCGGGCACGGGCTTCGGCACGCACGGCCACCGCGACATGGAGATCATCAGTTACGTGCTGGCGGGCGAACTGGCGCACCGCGACAGCATGGGCAACGGCTCCGTGATTCGCCCCGGCGACGTGCAACGGATGAGCGCCGGCAGCGGCGTGCGCCATTCCGAGTTCAACCATGCCAAGGACCGGACGACGCACTTCCTGCAGATCTGGATCGAGCCGAACGTCACCGGCATCGCGCCGAGCTACGAGGAGAAGCGCTTCGACGATGCCGAAAAACAGGGACGGCTGCGGCTGATCGCCTCGCCCGACGGCGCCGATGGCTCGGTGCGTATTCACCAGGACGCGCGGCTGTATGTCGCGAAGCTCGCGCCCGGGCAAGGCGTTCGCGCCGAATTGGCGGCTGGCCGGCTGGGTTACCTGCACCTGGTCCGCGGCGGCGTCACGGTCCATGGCGAGCGGCTCGAAGGCGGCGATGCGGCCAGGATCGTGGCCGAGTCCGGCGTCGAGGCACGCGCCGACGCTGACTCCGAACTGCTCTTCTTCGACCTGCCGCCGGGCCGCTGAGCCACGGCAACCCTCGCTATCACTGAAAAGAAATGAACCGAAATGGCAAGCACGTCCTCCCATGCCGCGGCGCTGGCCGGCCGCTTCCTGCTGGCGCTGATGTTCATCCTCGCCGGCTACTCCAAGATCAGCGGCTTCGGCAGCACGGTCGGCTACATCGCCTCGAAGGGGCTGCCGCTGCCGCACCTGCTGGCGGTCGGCACCTTCGTGCTGGAACTGGTCGCCGGCCTCGCGTTGCTGGTCGGCTACCGCGCCCGCTGGGCCGCAGCCGCGCTGGCCGCTTTCACCGTGCTGGCGACGGTGTTGTTCCACAACTTCTGGGCGATGCCGTCGGAGCAGCAACAGGTGCAGCAGCTGATGTTCATGAAGAACCTGGCGATCACCGGCGGGCTGCTGATGGTGGTGGTGGTCGGCGCCGGCGGCTGGAGCCTCGACGCGCGCCGGCGATCCTGAAGGCCGTCGCGCCATCGCCCGGCGAGCCGCGCGCCGAGCTTGCGGCGGCAAGTGCCAACGGTTCGACCGCCGTCGCCGTGTTGTGCGTGGAGAGGCAATTCCGGTGGCAACCGCGGCAGGCCGCGGTCAGCCCAGCCGGCGGCGCAGGAAGCGGGCGATCGCCTCGATCTCCTCAGCGCACACCGAGTGCGGCATCGGATACTCGTGCCACTCGACGGTGTAGCCGAGCGACTCCAGCAGCTCGCGCGAGCGCAGCCCGCGCGCGATCGGCACCACGGGATCGTCCTTGCCGTGCGCCATCAGGATCGGCACGTGCGCGCTCGCCGGTTGCCTTTCCGCAGCCAGGCTCTCGGCCAGCGGCAGGTAACCCGACAGCGCGATCAGGCCCGCCAGCGGCTGCGCCTGCCGCAGCCCCGTATGCAGGGTGATCGCGGCACCCTGTGAGAAACCGGCCAGCACGATCCTCGCCGGCGCCACGCCGCGGGCGGTCTCGCGCTCGATCAGCTGCTGCACCGCCGCCTGCGAGGCGCGGATGCCGGCGCCGTCCTCGCGGTGGCCGAGGTCGGCGGTGCGGATGTCGTACCAGGCGCGCATCACGAAGCCGTCGTTGATCGTGACCGGCATCATCGGCGCGTGTGGAAAGACGTAGCGCGCCGGCGGCGCGCCGCGGGCCTCCAGTTCC
>CALGWX010000223.1 GCA_937936215.1 uncultured Burkholderiaceae bacterium
CCCGCGCGCGGCGCAGATGTCGAAGAAGCCCTCGATCTTCTCGTTGACGCCGCCGATGGCCTGCACCTCGCCGTGCTGGTTGACCGAGCCGGTGACCGCGAGGTCCTGCCGCAGCGGAATTTCGGCCAACGCCGACAGCAGGGCGCAGGTCTCGGCCAGCGACGCCGAGTCGCCCTCGACGCCGCCGTAGCTCTGCTCGAACACCAGGCTGGCGTGCAGCGACATCGGCGCGCCGAGCGCGTAGCGCCCGGCGAGGAAGCCGCCGAGGATCAGCACGCCCTTGGAGTGGATCGGCCCGCCGAGCTCGACCTCGCGCTCGATGTCGACCAGCTTGCCGGCGCCGGAGCGCACGCGGGCGGTGATCCGCGTCGGCCGGCCGAACGAGGCGTCGCCCAGCGTCAGCACCGACAGGCCGTTGATCTGCGCTACCTTGGAGCCCGCGGTGTCGATGAGCGCGATGTCGCGCAGGATCGATTCCTGCACCCGCTCGCGCAGCCGCCCGGCGCGGCGGACCTGCTCGTCGATCGCCCGCTGCACGTCGTCGCGCGTGGTGACCTTGCGGCCGGCGTCGCGGGCCCAGAAGTCAGCCTCGGCGAGCAGGTCGCGGATGCGGTCCACATGCAGCGTGAGCTTGTGCGCGTCCTCGGCCAGGCGCGCGGCCTGCTCGATCACCCGCGCCACCGCCGGCGCGTCGAGCGGCTGCAGCCCGGCGTCGCGCGCCAGCGCCGCCACCAGCTGCGCGTAGCCCGCCTCGGCCGCGGGGGCGCGGTCCAGCGCGTCCTCGAAGTCGGCCAGCACCTTGAAGTGCACCGCCAGTTCGGGGTCGAACGCGGCCAGCAGCCAGTACAGCCAGCGCTCGCCGATCAGCACCACCTTGATGTTCAGCGGAATGGGATCCGGCTCCAGCGACACCGTGCTGGTCAGGCTGAGGATGTCGTCGACGCCCTCGAAGCGGATGCGGCGCGTCTTCAGCGCGCGCTTCAGCGCCGCCCACGAAAACGGCTCCATCAGCAGGCTGCGGGCGTCGATCAGCAGGTAGCCGCCGTTGGCCCGGTGCAGCGCGCCCGCCTTCAGGCGGCGAAAGTCGGTCGACAGCACGCCACGGTGCCACACGTGCTCGATGCGGCCGACCAGGTTGCGCAGCGTCGGGTGCAGCTCCTCGACCACCGGCGCGCCGCCGTCGCCGCCCTCGGCGGTGACCAGCACGTTGACCTCGTAGCGCTCTAGCGGGCCCAGCGTCGCCCATTCCTGCTCCTCGCCGTCGTCCTCGCGGGCGGCCGCCTGCTGCGCCGGGCCGATGAAGATGCCGACGTTGTCGAGCAAGTCGTTGCGCATCGCCTCCAGGTGCTCGAGCGCCACCGGCAGGTCGGCGAACTTGGTCTTGGTCTCGTCGATCGAGTGGCCGACGGCGAAGCGCGCGGTGTCGCGGTCGAGGTTGCGCGCCTCCTCGCGCCGCTCCTTGTCCCAGCGCGGCACGTTCTGCAGGATCTCCTGCAGCTTGGCCTCGAAGCGGCGCAGGGTGTCGTGCAGCCGCTGCCGCTGCTCCTCCGGCAGCGCGTTGAACGCCTCGGGCTTGAGCACCTCGCCGTTTTCCGCCAGCGGCGCCACGCCGAAGCCGAACGGCGTGCGCACGATGGCGATGTTGCTTTCGCCCGCCTCGCGGGTCAGTTCCGTGAACGCCTGCTCCTGCTTACGGCGGAACGCCTCGTCGATGGCGCGGCGGCGCGCCTGGTAGTCCTGGCTCTCGAACGCCGCCGGCAGCGCCGCGCCGAGGTCGCGGATCAGCTCGGCGATCGCGGCGCGAAACTGCGGCCCCCGCCCCGGCGGCAGGCGCAGCGCGCGCGGCTTGTGGCCCTGCGCGAAGTTGTTGACGTAGACCCAGTCGTCCGGCGGCGGCTCGCCGCGCGCCTTCTCCTGCAGCAGCGCCCGCACCGTGCGGTCGATGCCGGCCCCCGGCGAGCCGATCACGAACAGGTTGAACCCCGGCGTGGCCATCCGCGCGCCGAAGCGCAGCGCGGCGAGCGCGCGCGCCGGGCCGAGCGCCTCGTCGTGCGCGGCCGCCTCGGCGGTGGTGGCAAACGGCAGCGCCGCCGGATCGACCCGCCGCGCCAATTGGGCGGCGGGCAGCAGTTGGATCGTCATCCCCTTCCTTTCGTTCTTGGCAGCGTGCGGCGGGCGGGCGTCGCCCGCGATCGGCGGCACGACTGCTGCCGCCCGGGCTGTGGGGATTGTCACCGCAAGGCCCGCGCGCGGGCTGAGGCAACGCAAGAACGCGGCACCATCCCAGCACGGGGCAGACAAGGGCCGCGCGACCCGCTAGCCCAGGCTGCGAACCTGAGCCCGCCAGGGTGCAGCAAAAAAAGCGGCGCACCGCACGATCGCGACGCGCCGAACTTGGGCTCACGGCCCTGGCCGCCGCGTCAGCCAGGCCGGGCGGGCCAGCCCCGGAGACGGCGGCCTGGCCCGATCGCCCGCCTCGACTCCCGCCGCCTTATTCGACCTTCAGCCGGCGGCTGAC
>CALGWX010000224.1 GCA_937936215.1 uncultured Burkholderiaceae bacterium
GGGCTCATCCTGCTGGTGGGCATGATCGCCGCCGTCGTGCTGACGCTGCGCCGGCGCAAGGACAGCAAGTACCAGCGGCCGGGCGAGCAGGTGCGGGTGCGCCGCGCCGAGCGGGTGCGCCTGGTGGCGATGCCGGCGGACGCCGAGGCCAAGCAGGACGCCCGCCGCTAGCGGAAAAAAACGAACAGGCGCGAGGGGGCGCCGAAGAACAAGATGGTTTCACTGTCGTGGTACCTGGGGGTCGGCGCGCTGCTGTTCGCCATCGGCGTGGTCGGCATCTTCCTGAACCGGCGCAACCTGATCGTGCTGCTGATGGCGATCGAGCTGATGCTGCTCGCCGTCAACATGAACTTCGTCGCCTTCTCGCACTACCTCGGCGACTACCACGGGCAGGTGTTCGTCTTCTTCATCCTGACGGTGGCGGCGGCGGAGGCGGCCATTGGCCTGGCGATCCTGGTCACCCTGTTCCGCAACCTCGAGACGATCAACGTCGACGAGCTCGACCGGCTGAAGGGATAGCGATGGCCCGCCACGCACGCTTCGTTCGCTGTTCCATGGCCGGGCTTGCAGGCCCGGCCGGCTCGGCAGGCAATCGCCGGCGCGAAGGCGCCGGCTCCTGTCCAGCCTCGCCTCCCGAGGGGCTCGGCGCCCTTCGGGCGGCCGGGCGGGAAGGTTTGGGCTCCCACGCTCATTTCGTTCGCTGTTCGACAGCCGGGCATGCAGGCCCGGCCGGTTCGGCAGGCTATCGCCGGCGCGAAGGCGCTGACTCCTGTCTAGTCTCGCCCCCCGCGGGGCTCAGCGCCCTTCGGGCGGCCGGGCGGGCGCTGCCGTGACCGCCATGCAGAAGCTATACCTGCTCGTGCCGCTGGCGCCGCTGGTGGGGGCCATCATCGCCGGCCTTCTCGGCCGCGTGGTCGGCCGCTCGGGCAGCCACACGGTGACCATCCTCGGCGTGCTGGTCTCGACGGTCGCGTCGCTGGTGGTGTTTGTCGACGTCATGAGCGGCAACACTTTCAACGGCACCGTCTACACCTGGGCGACGGTCGGCGACCTGAAGCTGGAGGTCGGCTTCCTGATCGACTCGCTGACCGCGACGATGATGCTCGTCGTCACCTTCGTGTCGCTGATGGTGCACGTCTACACCATCGGCTACATGGCCGACGACCCCGGCTACCAGCGCTTTTTCGCCTACATCTCGCTCTTCACCTTCAGCATGCTCATGCTGGTGATGAGCAACAACTTCCTGCAGCTGTTCTTCGGCTGGGAGGCGGTCGGGCTGGTGTCGTACCTGCTGATCGGCTTCTGGTGGAAGCGGCCGACGGCCATCTACGCCAATCTCAAGGCGTTCCTCGTCAACCGGGTCGGCGACTTCGGCTTCGTGCTCGGCATCGGGCTCGTCTTCGCCTACTTCGGCACGCTCGACTACGCGGCGGTGTTCAAGGCGGCGCCGGGAGTCGCGGCGGACGGCACCACGCTGCCCGGCACGGGCTGGCTGCTGATCACCGTGATCTGCGTTTGCCTGTTCATCGGCGCGATGGGCAAGAGCGCGCAGTTCCCGCTGCACGTGTGGCTGCCGGACTCGATGGAAGGCCCGACCCCGATCTCGGCGCTGATCCACGCCGCGACGATGGTCACCGCCGGCATTTTCATGGTGGCGCGGATGTCGCCGCTGTTCGAGCTGTCGCCGGCGGCGCTGAGCTTCGTGATCGTGATCGGCGCCATCACCGCGCTGTTCATGGGCTTGCTCGGCATCGTGCAGAACGACATCAAGCGCGTGGTCGCCTATTCGACGCTGTCGCAGCTCGGCTACATGACGGTGGCGCTCGGCGCTTCCGCCTACTCGGTGGCGATCTTCCACCTGATGACGCACGCCTTCTTCAAGGCGCTGCTGTTCCTTGCCGCCGGCAGCGTGATCATCGGCCTGCACCACGACCAGGACCTGCGCAATATGGGCGGGCTGCGCAAGTACATGCCGGTGACCTGGATCACGGCGCTGATCGGTTCGCTGGCCCTGATCGGCACGCCGCTGTTTTCCGGCTTCTACTCGAAGGACAGCATCCTGATCGCCGCCCAGGCGGCACACCAGGCCGGCATGCCGGGAGCGACCTTCGCCTATGCGGCGGTGATGATCGGCGTCTTCGTCACCGCCTTTTATTCCTTCCGCATGTACTTCCTCGCCTTCCACGGCGAGGAGCGCTTCGGCAAGGCGCACGACCACCAAGGCGACCACGACGACGAGGAGCCTTCGGCCGACCACCACCACGGCCTGGCGCGCGGCGAGAAGCCGCACGAGTCGCCGGCGGTGGTGACGCTGCCGCTGATCCTGCTGGCGATCCCGTCGGTGGTGATCGGCTATGTGGCCATCGACTTGTTCCTGTTCTCGGACTTCTTCAAGGGCGCGATCTTCGTCGACGTGGCCCGGCACCCGGCGATGGACAGGCTCGTCGAGATGTGGCAGTCGTTCGGCACGGTCAACGAGCGGCCTTGGCACATGGCGCTGCACGGCCTGGTGACCGCGCCGTTCTGGCTCGCCGCCGCCGGCGTGCTGCTCGCCTGGTACTTCTACCTGAAGCGGCCGGACATCCCCGAGGCGATCGCGCAGCGCTTCAACGCGATCTACCGCCTGCTCGACAACAAGTACTACCTCGACCGCATCAACGAGGTCGTCTTCGCCGGCGGCGCGCGCCTGATCGGCCGCGGCCTGTGGAAGGGCGGCGACGTGGCGCTGATCGACGGGGTAGCCGTCAACGGCAGCGCCAAGGTGGTCGGCTGGATCGCGGCGGTGATCCGCCACGTGCAGTCCGGCTACATCTACCACTACGCCTTCGCGATGCTGCTCGGCGTGGCGATCGTGCTGTTCTTCTACCTGACGCTGCCGTACGTGCTCTCGGCGCGCTGACGGCCAGCCACAAAAAGAAATGCAGAACACGCTTCCCTGGCTGAGCCTGGCGATCTGGCTGCCGATCCTCTTCGGCCTGCTGATCGCCGCGGTGGGCCGCGACGAGAACGCCGGCGTCGTGCGCACGGTGGCGCTGGCCGGCAGCCTGCTCGGCCTGCTCGTCACCCTGCCGCTGTACACCGGCTTCGACGTGACGCAGGCCGGGCTACAGTTCGTCGAGCGCGCGCCGTGGATCGAGCGGCTGAACGCCTTTTACTACCTCGGGGTCGACGGACTGTCGGTGTGGTTCGTGATCCTGACCGCCTTCATCACCGTGATCGTGGTGATCGCCGGCTGGGAGGTGATCGAAAGCCGCGTGGCGCAGTACTACGCCTCCTTCCTGATCCTCTCCGGACTGATGATCGGCGTGTTCGCCGCCGCCGACGCGCTGCTCTTTTACATCTTCTTCGAGGCCACCCTAATCCCGATGTACATCATCATCGGCATCTGGGGCGGGCCGAACCGGGTCTACGCGGCGTTCAAGTTCTTCCTGTACACGCTGCTTGGCTCCCTGCTGATGCTGGTGGCGCTGGTGTACCTCTACTACGCCGCCGGCGGCAGCTTTGACCTGGCCGCCTGGCGCGAGGTAAAGCTGCCGCTGACGGCGCAGATCCTGCTCTTCCTCGCCTTCCTTGCCGCCTTCTCGGTCAAGGTGCCGATGTGGCCGGTGCACACGTGGCTGCCCGACGCCCACGTCGAGGCCCCCACCGGCGGCTCGGTGGTGCTGGCGGCGATCATGCTGAAGCTCGGCGCCTACGGTTTCCTGCGCTTCTCGCTGCCGATCACGCCCGACGCGGCGCACGAGCTGGCCTGGCTGATCATCGCCCTGTCGCTGATCGCGGTCGTTTACATCGGCTTCGTGGCGCTGGTGCAGACCGACATGAAGAAGCTCGTGGCCTACAGCTCGATCGCGCACATGGGCTTCGTCACGCTCGGCTTCTTCATCTTCAACCAGATCGGCGTCGAGGGCGCGATCGTGCAGATGATCAGCCACGGCTTCGTCTCCGGCGCCATGTTCCTGTGCATCGGCGTGATGTACGACCGCATGCACAGCCGCAACATCGCCGACTACGGCGGCGTGGTGAACACGATGCCGCGCTTCGCCGCCTTCATGATGCTGTTCGCGATGGCCAACTGCGGCCTGCCCGGCACCAGCGGCTTCGTCGGCGAGTTCTACGTCATCCTCGGCGCGGTGAAGTTCAACTTCTGGATCGGGCTGATCGCCGCCACCACGCTGATCCTCGGCGCCGCCTACTCGCTGTGGATGTACAAGCGGGTGATCTTCGGCGAGGTGGCGAACAAGCACGTCGCCGAGCTCACCGACATCGGCGCGCGCGAGTTCCTGATGCTGGCGCTGGTGGCGGCGGCGGTGCTGTGGATGGGGGTGTATCCGAAGCCGTTCACCGACCTGATCGGGGCCTCGGTGGCCGACCTGCTGGCGCACGTGGCGCAGTCGAAGATTCCGTGAGGGCGCCGCGATGAACGACATGAACCTCTTCGCCGCCGCCCCGGAGATCGTGCTCGCGGTGGCCGCGATGGCGATCCTCGTCCTCGACCTGTTCGTCGGCGAGGCCCGGCGCAACGTGACCTACGCGCTGTCGCTGGCCGCCCTGGTCGCCGCGGCGGCCGTGTGCGGCCTGTTCCTGGCGCAGGACCTGGTGATCTACGCCTTTGGCGGCCTGTACGTCACCGACCCGATGGCCAACGTGCTGAAGATGTTCGCGCTGCTGTCGGTGGCCGTCGCGCTGGTCTACGCGCAGGGCTACGCGCGCGACCGCGGCATCTGGCACGGCGAGTTCATGGTGCTGGCGCTGCTGGCCGCGCTCGGCGTGATGGTGATGATCTCGGCCAACAACCTGCTCACCGTCTACCTCGGGCTGGAGCTGCAGGCACTCGCCTTGTACGCGCTGGTGGCCGTGCGGCGCGACGACGTGCGTGCCACCGAGGCGGGGATGAAGTACTTCGTGCTCGGCGCGCTGGCCTCCGGCTTCCTGCTGTACGGGATGTCGATGCTTTACGGCGCCGCCGGCACGCTGGACCTGAACGAACTGGCGCGCAACATCGCTGCCGGCAAGGCGGCCAGCCGCGCGGCGCTCGTGCTCGGCACCGTGTTCATCGTCGCCGGGCTGGCCTTCAAGCTCGGCGCGGTGCCGTTCCACATGTGGCTGCCGGACGTCTATCACGGCGCCCCCACGCCGGTGACGCTGCTGGTCGGCACCGCGCCCAAGCTGGCGGTGTTCGCGATCGCCTTCCGCCTGCTGGTCGAGGGCCTGCTGCCGCTGGCGGTGGACTGGCAGCAGATGCTGGCGCTTCTCGCGGTGGCCTCGCTCGCGGTCGGCAACGTCACCGCGATCGCGCAGACGAATCTGAAGCGGATGCTCGCCTACTCGACCATCGGCCAGATGGGCTTCATGCTGCTGGCGATGTTCTCCGGCGTGGTCGGCGGCAACACGATGACGGCCGCCAACGCGTGGAGCGCGGCGATGTTCTACGTCATCACCTACGCCATCACCACGCTCGGCACCTTCGGCATCATCCTGCTGCTCGCCCGCCAGGGCTTCGAGGCCGAGGAGATCGCCGACCTCAAGGGCCTGAACCGGCGCAGCCCGTGGTACGCGTTCGTGATGCTGCTGCTGATGTTCTCGCTCGCCGGCATCCCGCCCACCGTCGGCTTCTACGCCAAGCTGATCGTGCTGCAGGCGCTGCTCGGCGGCGGCATGGGCTCGCTCGGCGGCAACGCGGCCATTTGGCTGGCGGTGATCGCGGCGCTGTTCTCGCTGGTGGCGGCGTACTACTACCTGCGCGTGGTCAAGGTGATGTACTTCGACGAGCCGGCGGACAGTGCGCCGATCGTCGCCACGCCCGACATGCGGGTGGCGCTGTCCGTGAACGGCGCCTTCGTACTGGTCCTCGGGATCGTGCCGCAGTACCTGCTGGCGCTGTGCGCGCAGGCCATGGTGCGCGCGCTGGGCGGCTAGGACGCGCGCAGCAGTCGGGGCGCCGCCAGCGATGACCGCAGAGCCCGACCAGTCCGACCCGCTGGCCGAGGAGACGCTCGACTCGCGGCTCGTCTACACCGGCCGCTTCCTGCGCGTCTACGAGGACACGGTGCGCTGCCCCGACGGGCACGTGGCGCCGCGCGAGTACCTGCGCCATCCCGGCGCAGTGATGGTCGTGCCGGTGCTCGACGACGGCCGCCTGCTGCTCGAGCGGCAGTACCGCTACCCGCTGCGGCGCAGCTTCATCGAGTTTCCGGCCGGCAAGATCGATCCCGGCGAGGACATCCTCGCCTGCGCGCAGCGCGAGCTGCGCGAGGAAACCGGCTATGTCGCGCGCGAGTGGACCTATCTCGGCGGCTTCCACAACGCGGTGGGTTACTGCGACGAGAAGATCGAGGTCTACCTCGCCCGCGGCCTGGCCTTCGAGGCGACCGTCGACAACGACGGCGAGGTGCTGGAGGTGTTCACGGCCACGCTCGACGAGTTGCTGGCGTGGATCGACGACGGCACGGTCACCGACGTTAAGACGATCATCGGCGCGTACTGGTGGCAGCGTTTCCGGCAGCGGGCGCTGGCCGGTGGCGAGGCGAGCGGCTGACGTCAGGCCCTTCGCGGCCGGACGAGGCGGACGTCGTGAGCCTCGGTGTGATGTTATGATGCGAGCGCATCAACGCATCCCCGCCGCCCATGCGAACGACCCTGGACATCGACGACGACGTGCTCTTGGCCGCCAAGGAGCGTGCCCGCAAGGACCGGATCTCCACCGGGGCCGCGCTGAGCCAGCTGGCACGCGCTGGCCTGACGCAGGCGCCGCGGCCGCTGGCCAGGGGCCGGAAGTCGCCGCTCGGCATCACGCCGTTGCCGAGGCGGGACGAGATCATCACCAACGAGCACGTCAATCGCCTGCGCGACGAACTCGACGTCTGATGCGCGCGCTGCTCGACATCAATGTGTGGATCGCCCTGCTCGACAGTGCCCACGCCTTCGCGGCGCGGGCCAATGCCTGGTTCGAACGCGAACGGCCCGCCGTCGCCACCTGCCCGCTGATCGAAAACGGCGTCGTCCGCGTCATGGCGAGCGCCGGCTACAGCGCCAAGGCCAAGCACTCGATCGGAGAGATCGCCTCCCTGTTGCGCGAGGCCTGCTCGGCCAACGACCACGAGTTCTGGGCGGACGACGTGTCGCTGCTGGATCCGGCGCGATTCGAGGTGGACCGCCTGCACGGCCCGCGCCAGGTCACCGACGCCTACCTATTGGCGTTGGCCGTCAGCAAGGGCGGCCGCTTCGTCACCTTCGACGAAGCGATACCGATTTCGGCGGTGCGCGGCGCCACGAAGCGCCACCTGCTATTGCTGTAGGGCCCGGCGAGCGCGGCCTGTCGGCGCCATCGGGGGATGGCGCGGCGCGGCTGAACGGGTCGACGCCGGTTCCCTGACCAGAGAAGTCGGCGCCATCCGGCGATGGGGCGGCGCTCTTGTCCGGCCTCAGGCGGCCTTCGCTGTCTTGGCCGCCCGGCGGCGCGGCGTTTTGCCGGCCGCAGCCGCCGGCGCGCTCTTCTTCTTGCGGGCTGCCTTCCGCGGGCGCGCCGCCTCGGGCTGGTCCGCGACCGGTGCTTTCTTTCCTCTCGGCAGCACCGCCCGCAGCATCGCCTCGCAGTCCTCCTGCGTCATCCGCCGCGGCACCGGGTAGTTGGTGTCGGCCTCCCAGCAGGCCGCCTCGGCCAGCGCCGGGATGTCTTCCTCGCGCAGGGCATCCAGCGCGCGCGGGATGCCCACCGCGGCGGCCAGGCGGTCGACCGCTTCGAGGAAGCGCTCCGCCAGTTCCTGCGTCGGCTCGCCCTCGTGCCCGACCTTGGCGCGCACCGCCAGGTCCGCCAGCCGGCCGGTGGCCGCCGGCAGGGAAAAGCGCAGCACGTGCGGCAGCATGATCGCGTTGGCCAGGCCGTGCGGCGTGTGGTACCTGGCGCCGAGCTGGTGCGCGATCGCGTGCACGTTGCCCACGTTGGCGCGGGTGAAGGCGAGCCCGGCGTAGGTCGAGGCCAGCGCCATCTTCTCGCGCGCGGCGAGGTTGGCGCCGTCGTTGTAGGCGAGGGGCAGGTTCTCGAAGATCATGGCCGTGGCCGACAGCGCCATGCGGTCGGAATAGGCCGTGTTCCAGTAGCCGAGGTAGGCCTCCACCGCGTGCGTCAGCGCGTCCATGCCGGTGGCGGCGGTGACCGGCTTCGGCAGGCCCACCATCAGCGACGGGTCGAGCGCGGCCATCTTGGGGACGATCCGGGTGTCGGCGATGACCAACTTCCGCTCGTTCACCGGGTCCGAGATCACCGCGGCCACCGTGACCTCGGAGCCGGTGCCGGCTGTGGTGGGCACGGCGTAGATCGGCGGCGGTCCGTGCAGGGCGCGGAAGTAGCCCACCAGCGAGCGCGGATGGCGGCCGTTGGCGGCGGCAAGCCCGATCACCTTCGCGGCGTCCATCACCGAGCCGCCGCCGAAGGCCACGATCGCGTCGGCCGCGGCGGCCTTGAACGCCTCGATGCCCTTCTCGATCACCGGGATCGGCGCGTCGGGCGTGACCTCATTGAAGACCGTGAACGGCGTGCCGCCGGCGGCCAGCGCGCCGAGCAGGGGCTGGTGCAGCCCCAGCTTGGCGATCATCGCGTCGGTGACGACGAGCACGTGGTGGTGGCCGAAGCCCGCCACCGCGTGGCCCAGCCGCTCGCTCGCCCCCGGGCCAACGAGCAGCGTCGGCTGAGGAATCGGAAGCAGGCGAGTGACGACGCCGGCGGCGCGTTTGGCGGCCGGCAGGCCGATCGAGCGGGCCCTGTCGCCGATCAAGTTCGCAAGCACGAGGCTCCTCCATCATCGGGGGGGCGGCGACGCGGGCAACGCGCCGCCGGCTCGGTGGCATCATGGGGCTAAAAGGACAAGAGCCACTGAACGCAGGAGACATTGTATGAAGAACGTCGTCAGCATCAGCCTTGGCTCCAGCAGCCAGGACTTCGAGTTCACGACCAACTTCCTCGGCCACCGTCTGGCGGTCAAGCGGGTGGGCACCGACGGCAGCACCGCCAAGGCGGTGCGCCTGCTGAAGCAGTGGGAAAAACAGGCCGACGTGATCGGCATCGGCCTGGTGCGCGACAGCTACACGGTGGGCTCGCGGCGCTTCGTCGACAAGGACGCGGCGCAGATGAAAAGCCAGGTCACCCGCGTGCCGGTGACTACCGGGGCGCGGCTGGGCGAGATCTTTCTCGAGTGGGCGGTGCGGCACACGCAGATCAAGCTCGGCAACTACTTCAACAACGCGCTGGTGCTGTTCTTCTCGGGGCTTACCAACTACAAGCTCGCCACCACGATGGCCGAGTACACCGACAACCTGCAGTTTGCCGACCCGCTGCTGCAGCTCGGTGTGCCGAAGATGCTGACCTCGCTGGACGCGCTGTCGCTGTACGCCACCGGGGCGCATTACGTGGCTGACTGGCAGCCGCCGCGGCTGATCCCCGACGACCTGATGCGGCAGTGGACCCGCTTCCTGCTCCGGCGCGAGATGGCCAACGCCACGGTGATCGTCGCCCCGGTGCACGAACTCGACGAATTCGGCCCGGAGGAGCTCGCCAACAAGACGATCATTACCGCGGGCCTGAACGGCGAGCGCACGGCGCAGCTGGCGCAAAAGGGCGTGCTGATGGTGGTCGACGGCGCGCCGACGATGCACGGCCACGTGCTCGGGCCCAACTTGCTCGACGCGATGATCATTGCCGCCACCGGCAAGAACCCGGACGACATCCTCGAGGACGACTACCTCGAGATCATCACCAGCGCCGGCTTCGAGCCGCGC
This sequence comes from uncultured Burkholderiaceae bacterium, assembly GCA_937936215.1. Classification (GTDB taxonomy): domain Bacteria; phylum Pseudomonadota; class Gammaproteobacteria; order Burkholderiales; family Burkholderiaceae_F; genus JADJWR01. The sequence continues at coordinate 9,772 of CALGWX010000224.1, forward strand.
ATCGTCTACCCCAACGGCGAGCGGCGGATCAACCGCTTTGCGTTCGTCATCCACCCGCTGTCGCAGGAGTACTTCAAGAAGGTCAAGCCGATCGAGGTGCTGTCCCGGGTGTCGCCGCCGGTTTTCCTGGACGCGGTGGAGAAGGCGATGGCCTACGCGCCGCCGTTCGTCTACTCCAAGGTCACCGGCATCAAGTCGCCCACCGGCGTCGAGGCGGAAGGGTGGCTCATCTCGGTCGGTGGCACGCCGAAGGAGATCATGAGCCGCAGCCCCGAGTTCACCTACAAGCGGCTGCTCGATGCCGCCGAGATGGCGCGCCGGCTCGGCGCCCAGATCATGGGGTTGGGCGCCTTCACCAAGGTGGTCGGCGATGCCGGCATCACCGTGGCCAAGCGGGCGCGCATCCCCATCACGACCGGCAACTCGTACAGCGCCTCCGGCGCGCTGTGGGCGGCGCACGACGCCATGCTGCGGCTCGGGCTGGTGGAAAAGCCGCCGGGCAAGGAGCGCGCGAAGTTCAAGGCGATGGTGGTCGGCGCCACGGGCGCCATCGGCTCGGTGTGTGCGCGGCTGCTGGTCAAGGCGGCCGAGGAGGTCTACATGGTCTCGCCGGAGACGGCCAAGCTGCTGGCGCTGAAGGAATCGATCCTGCAGGAGACGCCCGACGCCAGGGTCTTCCTGTCGGCGCGCGCCGACACGTACATCGCCGACATGGACATGATCGTCACCGCCACCTCGGGCGCCGGCAAGAAGGTGCTCGACATCATGAAGGTCAAGCCCGGCTGCGTGATCACCGACGTCGCGCGCCCGCTCGACCTGCCGCCGGAGGAGGTCGCCAAGCGCCCCGACGTGCTGGTGATCGAGTCGGGCGAGATCGAGCTGCCGGGCGACGTGCAGATGAAGAACATCGGCCTGCCGAAGAACGTCGCCTATGCCTGCCTGGCCGAGACGATCGTGCTGGCGCTCGAAGGCCGCTTCGAGAACTTCACCGTCGGCCGCGCCATCGAGTGGGAGAAGGTGCGCGAGATCTACAAGCTGGGCCTGAAGCACGGCATGAAGCTGGCCGCGATCTCCGGCGTGAACGGGCCGTTTTCTGACGAGGACATCGCCCGCGTGCGCGAGCTGGCGCTGGCGGCGCGGGCGAAGATGGCGGCCGGGGGCAAGCGCCGGCGGAAAGGTGAGGCTGCGCCGGTCAAGCCCGCGCGCAGGGCAGCGGGCAAGGGCGCCGAGGCCGCGACCGCTGCCAGTGCGCCGGCGGCGGCCAGGGGCGCCCGCAAGGCGATCGCCAAGGAAAGTGAGGCCGCGGCGGCGGCAACGACGCCCGAGACCGGCGCGGCGCCGCTGCGGCACGAGCGCGGGGCCGCAGCCGAGCCTGCGGCGGCTGTTGCGGACACGTCCTCGAGCGAGGCCGCGGCGCCGGTCAAGGGCGCGGGCCGTGCCGCCCGCCAATGCAGGACGCGATATGAACGACAATGATCCGGCCATCGACGCCTATATCGGATATCCATGGTCGTCCGGCGGGGCCGGGTTCCTCGATTACGATCTCGCCCACCTGGGCGGCGAGCGGGGCGGCACGGTCATGCTGGCGTGGTCGAAGGCACGGGAGGT
>CALGWX010000225.1 GCA_937936215.1 uncultured Burkholderiaceae bacterium
GATCGTCGCCGAGGTGCAGTCGCAGCCGGCGGCGCCGGTGGCGCGGCTGCGGGCGCTGATCGAGCGCTTCATGGCCGCCTACGAAGATGCCGCCAGCTATCACCGCGTGCTGGTGCAGGACGTCAAGTACCTGAAGCCGGCACACCGCCGCGCCATCAACGCCAAGCAGCGGCGCGTCGTGCAGGCCTATGCCGACGCCATCGCCGCCGCGGCGCCGCAATTGGCCGGCGATGCGCTGCTGAAGCCGGTGACGATGACGCTGTTCGGCATGATCAACTGGACCTTCACCTGGCTGAAGGACGACGGCCCGGTGCGCTACGCCGACATGGCGCCGGTGGTGGCCGACTTGTTCCTGCGCGGCGTCGGCGCGGTGCAGCCGCTGGCCCGCCCCGCCGGGGCGAAGCGCCCCGCCCGCGTCGCGCCCCGCCCGCTGCCGGCAGCCGCATGAGGAGCACCGCATGACGCATGCGTTCATCTGCGATGGCATCCGCACCCCGATCGGCCGCTACGGCGGCGCGCTCGCGTCCGTGCGCACCGACGACCTGGCGGCGATCCCGATCCGCGAACTGGTGGCGCGCGCGCCCCGCGTCGACTGGGCGCAGCTCGACGACGTGCTGTACGGCTGCGCCAACCAGGCCGGCGAGGACAACCGCAACGTCGCCCGCATGGCGGCCCTGCTCGCCGGGCTGCCGACGGAGGTGCCGGGGGTGACGATCAACCGCCTGTGCGGCTCCAGCCTCGACGCGGTGGGCACGGCGGCGCGGGCCATCGCCTGTGGCGAGGCGCAGCTCGTCATCGCCGGCGGCGCGGAGAGCATGAGCCGGGCGCCGTTCGTGATGCCGAAGGCCGAGGCCGCCTTCTCGCGCAGCAACGCGGTGTACGACACCACCATCGGCTGGCGCTTCGTCAACCCGGCGATGAAGGCCAAGTACGGCATCGATTCGATGCCGGAGACGGCCGAGAACGTCGCCGTCGAATTCGGCATCGGCCGCGCCGACCAGGACGCCTTCGCGGCTCGCTCGCAGGCGCGCTATGCGGCGGCGAAGGCGCGCGGCTTCTACGGCGGCGAGATCGTGCCGGTGACGATCCCCGGCAAGAAGGGCGACACGGTGGTGGCTGACGACGAGCACCCTCGCGAGACGACGCTGGAGGCACTCGGCAAGCTGAAGGGCGTGGTCAGGCCGGACGGCACCGTGACCGCAGGCAACGCCTCGGGGGTCAACGATGGCGCCGCCGCGCTGCTGCTGGCGAGCGAAGCGGCCGCCGCCCGCTTTGGCCTGACGCCCAAGGCGCGCGTGCTCGGCATGGCGGTGGCCGGCGTGCCGCCGCGGATCATGGGCGTCGGGCCCGCCCCGGCCACCGAGAAGCTGCTGGCGCGCCACGGCCTGACGATCGGGAAAATCGACGTCATCGAGCTGAACGAGGCGTTCGCGGCGCAGGCGCTGGCGGTCACGCGCCGGCTCGGCCTGCCCGACGACGCGGCGCACGAGAACCCCAACGGCGGTGCGATCGCCATCGGTCATCCGCTCGGCGCCTCCGGGGCGCGCCTGGCGCTGACGCTGGTGCGGCAACTGCACGCCTGCGGCGGCCGGCTCGGCGTGGCGACGATGTGCATCGGCGTCGGTCAGGGGATAGCCCTGCTTGTCGAGCGCGTGTGATTTTCTTCTCATGCGACAAGGACAACGGCGCATGAACGGACTGGTATTCGGCTTTGCAGTACCTGGCCGCGGGGCGAAGTCGGCGCCCTGAGAAGACGGTGACCCCTGACCGGCTGTTTCGACCAAGACGAGGAGACTCCATGAAGCTGCAACTGAGACTGCTGTCGGCGCTGGCGGCGCCGGCATTCGCGCTGGCCGCGGCCCAGGCCGTGGCGCAGGACATCAAGGTCGGCGTGACGCTGTCGGCCACCGGCCCGGCGGCCTCGCTCGGCATCCCCGAGCGCAACACCTTCGCCCTGGTGCCGCAGATGATCGGCGGCCGCAAGGTGCAGTACATCGTCCTCGACGACGCGTCGGACACCACCTCCGCGGTGAAGAACACCCGCAAGCTGATTTCCGAGGACAAGGTCGACGTCGTGATCGGCTCGACGACCACCCCTAATTCGCTGGCGATGATCGACGTGGCCGCCGAGACCGAGACGCCGATGATCTCGATGGCCGCCTCCAGTCGCATCGTCGAGCCGGTCGACGCCAAGCGGCGCTGGGTGTTCAAGACGCCGCAGAACGACCAGCAGATGGCGGTGGTGATCGTCAGCCACATGCTGTCCAAAGGCATCAAGAACGTCGGCTTCATCGGCTTCGCCGACGCCTACGGCGAGGGCTGGTGGCAGGCGTTCTCGTCGATCGCCGAGGGGCGCGGCATGAAGATCGTCGCCAACGAGCGCTACCAGCGCACCGACACCTCGGTGACCGGCCAGATCCTGAAGATCGTGTCGGCCAACCCCGATGCGGTGCTGATCGCCGGCTCGGGCACGCCGGCGGCACTGCCGCAGAAGACGCTGAAGGAGCGCGGCTACAAGGGGCAGATCTACCAGACGCACGGGGTGGCCAACCGCGACTTCCTGCGCGTGTGCGGCAAGGACTGCGAGGGCACGTGGCTGCCGGCCGGGCCGATGCTGGTCGCGCGCCAGCTGCCGGCCGATCACCCGGTGAAGAAGTCGGCGCTGGCCTACGTCGAGGCCTATGAAAAGGTGCACGGCAAGGACAGCGTCTCCACCTTCGGTGGCCACGCCTGGGATGCGGTGGCGCTGCTGCAGGCGGCGATACCGGTGGCGCTGAAGAAGGCGCAACCGGGCACCAAGGAGTTCCGCGCCGCGCTGCGCGACGCGCTGGAGGGCACGCGCGAGGTCGCGGGCGCGCACGGCATCTTCAACATGAGCCCGGGCGACCATCTCGGCCTCGACCAGCGCGCGGCCGTGATGGTGCAGATCGTCAACGGCGACT
>CALGWX010000226.1 GCA_937936215.1 uncultured Burkholderiaceae bacterium
TGAGGCAGGGGCAGCGGCGCCAGCGACGGGCGCTGCGGGGGCAGGAACGGCGCCCGCTTTCGGCAGCGCGGCCATCGGTGATGGCGCCAAGCCTGCGACAGGCGGCACCTCCGCCCCCGGCCGCGCGGCCGGCACAGCGGCCTCGCCCGGCTCGCGCAGCAGCGCCATCGGCGTGCCGACGGGGATCCGCGTGCCGGGTTCGACCAGCAGCGCGTCTACCACGCCGTCGTCCCAGCACTCGACGTCGATGGCCGCCTTGGCGGTGTCGACGACGCAGACGACCTGCCCCTTCCTGACCGCGTCGCCGGGCCGCACGCGCCATTCGAGCAGCGTGCCCTCGTCCATGTCGGCGCCGAGCGACGGCAGGCGGAACTCGATCATCGCCTCAACCCTGGCCGCAGAGCCGGCGCGCGGCGGCGACGATCTTCTTCGGCATCGGCAGCGCCGCTTCCTCCATGTGCTTGGCGTAGGGCATCGGCACTTCCTCGCTGCACACCCGCGCCGGCGGCGCGTCGAGGTCGTAGAAGGCCCGTTCGGCCATGCCCGCCATCAACTCGGCCGCCAGGCTGCAGGTGCGCCAGCCTTCGTCGACCACCAGCAGGCGGTGGGTCTTCGCCACCGAGGCGACGACGGTCGGCCAGTCCAGCGGCCGCAGCACGCGCAGGTCGATCACCTCCGCGGCGATGCCGTCGCCCGCCAATTGCGCGGCGGCGGCGGCCACCCGCGGCAGGCTGCCGCCGTAGGTTGCGATCGTGAGGTCGGCACCAGCCCGGCGGACGGCGGCGCGCTCGATGTCCACCGCCGGCGGCGGCTCGGCGATCTCGCCTTCGAGGTTGTACAGCTGCGCGTGCTCGAAGATCACCACCGGGTCGGGGTCGAGCAGCGCCGGCCAGAGCATGCCGCGCGCGTCCTCGAGGGTCGCCGGCGCCAGCACCTTGATCCCCGGCACGTGCGCGTACCAGACCTCGAGGCTGTGCGAGTGCTGCGCGGCGAGCTGGCGGCCGGCGCCGGTGGCCATGCGGATCACCAGCGGCACCGAGAACTGGCCGCCGGACATGTGGCGCAGCGCCGCAGCGGTGTTGACGATCTGGTCGAGCGCCAGCAGCGAGAAGTTGACCGTCATCACCTCGACGATCGGCCGCATGCCGCCGAGCGCGGCGCCGATGCCGGCGCCGACGAAGGCCAGCTCCGACAGCGGCGTGTCGCGGATGCGCTCGGGGCCGAACTCGTCGTAGAAGCCCTTGGTCACCGCGTAGGCGCCGCCGTAGCGGCCGACGTCCTCGCCCATCACGAACACGCGCGCGTCGCGCGCGAGCGCCTCGCGGTGCGCCTCGCGCAGCGCTTCGCGGTAGGTGGTCGCGCGTGGGGCCATGTCAGCCTCCGCCGTCGGCGATCCGCGCCTGCCGCGCGAACTCGTCGACGAAGCGCCGCAGATCGTCCCAGTCGGTGTATTCGTGGTCGCGCGTGTCGTCGACGTCCTTGCCCATCTGCTTGGCGATCAGCCGCATCATCGTGCGCTTGAACCAGTCGTACTTCGTGTACAGCAGCGCGCCGGCGACAATTTTCGTCCGCGCGGGCTTCAACCCGGTCGTATCGAGGAAGTACTGCAGATTGTTGCGCGCCTGCGCCTGGGTTTCGGGGTCGGGGATCGCGGCGGCGAGCCCCGCCGAGACGACCGCGGTCGGTACCGCGTTCAGCCAGGCGGCGTTTTCCCTGGCGAAGTGCACGAGCGAGCGCTGGTGCAGGTGCTCGTGCAACGAACCCGCGATCACGACGGCGCCGTAGGTCGGCTGCACCGCCGCTGCGGCCGGTGTCGCGCTGTCGACCAGATCGACGTACGCGCCGTGCGCCCGCAGGTGCTCGGCGATGAACGTCGCGATCTTGCGCGTGTGGCCTTCGGTAGTGCCGTAGATCACGAGGACTTTCTTCATGGCTCACCCCGACGACAGAACGTCCCTGGTCAGATCCTCGACCGGCTCCCAGGTCCCGGCCTCGGCGAATGCGACCGCCGCGTCGACCTCGGCGAGCACCGCGCGGTCGATCGCGGCGAACTCGTCCTCGGTCAGCATGCCGGCGGCCTTCAGCCGGTCGGTGAAGGTGTGGATCGGGCCGTGCGTCTTCCAGCGCTCGACCTCGTCCTTGCCGCGGTACAGCTCCGCGTCGAACATCGAATGCGCGCGGAAGCGGTAGGTGTGGAACTCGACGAACGTCGGCAGGCCGTCGGCGCGCACCGCGTCGATCGCGGCCTTCGCCGCTTCGTGCACCGCGAGCACGTTCATCCCGTTCACGTGCGCCGTGCGCAGACCGTAGCTCGCGGCCTTCTTCGTCAGATCGATCTCCGACTGCGAGCGCGCGAGCGCCGTGCCCATCGCGTACAGGTTGTTCTCGCACAGGAACAGTACCGGCAGCCGCCACAGCGAGGCGAGGTTCAGCGATTCGTGGAACACGCCTTCGGCGACCGCGCCTTCGCCGAAGAAGCACGCGGTCACGCGGCCCGTGCGAGCGGC
>CALGWX010000227.1 GCA_937936215.1 uncultured Burkholderiaceae bacterium
CGGCCAGGCAACTCGTCGATGCGGCCGCTGGCGCGCGCCACGCAGGTGCGCGCCAGTGGGCACGCGCTGCAGCGGGGCGAGCGCCGGGTGCACACCGTGGCGCCGAGGTCCATCAGCCCCTGCGTGTAGGCGGCCATGTCGCTTGCGGCCGGCAGCAGTTCGCACGCCAGCGCCCACATCGACCGCTCGACCGCGGCGCTGCCGGGGTCGCCGCCGATGCCGAAGTGGCGCGCTAGCACACGCTTGACGTTGCCGTCGAGGATCGGCTCGCGCGCGCCGGCGCAGAACGCCGCGATCGCCGCGGCGGTTGAACGGCCAATGCCGGGCAGCTTCGCCAGCGTCTCGGCCTGGAGGGGGAAGCGGCCACCGTGCTCGCGGACCACCCGTTGCGCGCAGGCGTGCAGGTTGCGCGCCCGCGCGTAGTAGCCGAGGCCGGCCCACAGCGCCAGCACCTCGGCAAGCGGCGCGGCGGCGAGCGCGCCCACGTCGGGGAAGCGCGCACAGAAGCGCTGGTAGTAGGGGATCACCGTGGCCACCTGCGTCTGTTGCAGCATGACCTCGGACAGCCAGACACGATACGGATCGCGGCTGCCCTGCCACGGCAGGCCGCGCCTGCCGTGTTTAGCCTGCCAGGCCACGATGCGCGCCGCGAAAGCGCGCCGACTGCCGGGCGCCGGCACGCTAGTGGGCGAGGACGGCCTCTGCAACGGCAGGCGCAGGCGCTTCGGTCATGGCGGCAGCCGTGGCTTCGGGCACTGCGCCGCCGGCGAGCAGCCGCGTCCGGGCGATCTTCGCCTTCAGCGTGTCGAGTTCGTCGCGCACGACCGCCAGGGTCGCCTCGAGTTCGGCGATGCCGCCTTCCAGCGAATCCTGCGCGTCGCGGATCTTTTGCACCGACTCGGCGCGCCGCGACAGCTGCGCCCGCTGCTCACGCACCTGCGCCTCGATCGGCGGCAGCAGCGAACCGATCCACGCCTCGACGTCGCGCTCGGCCGCCACCAGCAGGTCGCGCGACTTGGCGACCACGGTCTCCACGAAGCGCTCGATCAGTCCCCACTTGCCGTGCGTCAACACGGTGAAGGTGCCGAACTGCGCCTTCGCCAGTTCTTGCAGGCGGTCGAGCTCGGCGAGATAGGGGTCGACCGAGAACGGCATGGGCTGCGTCAGGCTCCAGCCCAGTTCCTGCCCGAAGCTCGCCTGCACACCGGCGATCATCTTCTCCATCTCGACAATGCGCTCGTTGACCTGCCGCAGGTCGCCACGCAGGCGGTCGAAGAACTCGCCGATGATGGCGCCGAACGACGACGGCAGCCACGCCTTGCGCATGCGCTCGCGGCTGTCGTTGGCCCGCTGCTTGAGGTGCTCGCGCTTCAGCTGCGCCAGCGCCTGCGCGGCGATCTTGTTCAACACGAAGCGGGTGGCCACCACCTTGCGCGCCACCTGCTCGAACTCGGCCGCCTCGGCGCGCGCCCGCGCCAGCATGCGCTCGATCGAGCCGCGGTTCTTGCCCTGCAGCGCGCGCATTTCGAACAGTTGCTCGACCATGCCGCGCTCGCGCACGGCGAGCGACTGCCGAATCTCGTCGACGACGCGCTCGACGGTGGCCAGCGTCTGCGAGCGGACGATGTCCTGCTTGGCCGGCACCAGCAGTTCGACGAGCGCGTTCTCCAGCACCGGCAGGCGGCTGGCCGCGAGCAGCCGCGCATCGCGCGTTAGCTTGGCCACCAGCCCCTTCTGCGCCGAGACGGCGAAGATGCGTTCGCGCGCCAGTTCCAGCCGGTGGCTGACGACGCCAATCTGGCGCTGCACCTCGGCGTCGATCTCCGCCGCGGTCTTCAGCCCGTCCCACAGGCCGTCGATCTTGTTGAGCACCGCGATGTGGTTCTCGGTGGCGGCGGAGTCGCGGGCCACCATCCGCCACATGTCGAGGTCGCTCTTGGTGACGCCGGTGTCGGCGGCGAGCACGAACAGCACCGCATGCGCGCTCGGCACCAGCGACAGCGTCAGCTCCGGCTCGGCGCCGATCGCGTTCAGCCCCGGCGTGTCGAGCACGACCAGGCCCTGCTTGAGCAGCGGATGCGGGAAGTTGATGACGGCGTGCCGCCAGCGCGAGATCTCGACCTTGCCCTCGGCGTCGATGCCAGAGCGCTGGTCCGGATCGTCGGGGTCGAACAGCCCGTAGGACTGCGCCTGTTCGGCGGGCACCCGGACCGTCTCGGACACCAGCCGGAAGGCCTGCAGCATCCCCTCGGCCGATGTCGGGTCGACCGGGAACGTATACCACTCGTCGGCGAGCTTGCGGAACTCCGAGGTGCTGCCAGGGCGGGCGCGCGTCTCGATCGGCAGCGCCCGGATGCACGGCGGCAGCGCCGCGTCGTACATCAGTTCGGTCGGGCACATCGTCGTTCGCCCGGCCGAGGTCGGCAGGATGCGCTGGCCGCAGTCGGCGAAGAAAATGGCGTTGATCAGCTCCGACTTGCCGCGCGAGAACTCGGCGACGACGGCGACGATCAGCTTGTCCTCCGCGAGCCGCTGCAGCGCAACGGCCAGCCGCCGCGACGCGTCCGCGTCGAGCAGCTTGTGCTCGAGCAGCCACTGGCGCAGGTCGCCGACGGCGCCGGCCAGCGCATCGCGCCAGGCGCCGTATTGTTCGAACGAGCCGGCAATTTCGGCCATCTGCATTCGGGCTTCGCTACGAAACGCCGGCGCCGAATACGATCGGGGCAGGCGAATCAGCTGGTCGCCCCTGCGCGCCAGCTCGAATCCCACCCGACGCCGGTCAGCGGCGCTGGCATGACGGGCAGAAGTATGTCGCACGTCCTGCCTGAACGATGCGTCGGACAAGCCCCTTTTTGCAACGCAGACAGCCTAATCCGTTCCGCTCATACACCCGCGCCGCGCTGATGAAATAGCCGCTGCGGCCGTCGGCGCCGACGAAGTCGCGCAGGCTGCTGCCGCCGGCGTCGATGGCGCGGCCGAGCACGTCGCGAATGGCCGCAGCCAGTCGCGCGCACCGCGGCCGCGACAGGCGACCCGCTGGCGTGCGCGGATCGATGCCCGCCTCGAACAGGCTTTCGGACGCGTAGATGTTGCCCACGCCGACGACGATGTCACCGGCCAGCAGCGCCTGCTTGATCGAGGTGCGCCGCCCGCGCGTGCGGCAGTGGAGCAACTCGCCGTCGAAGGCGGGATCGAGGGGCTCCACGCCCAGGCGCGCGAGCAGCGCATTGCCCCTGAGCGCGGCATCGTCGCCGGCGGCCCACAGCAGGGCGCCAAAGCGGCGTGGATCGGTCAGCCGCAGCACCCGAACCCCTTGCGGCTGCTCGATGGTGAGGTCGACATGGTCGTGGCGGCCCGGCGCGGGCGGCACGCCGCGATGCACCCGCCAGGAACCGGACATGCCCAGGTGCGAGATCAGCGTGCCGCCCTCGAACCGCCACAGCAGGTACTTGCCGCGACGGTCGAGCCGCAGCAGGCGTTGCCCCGCCAGCGTTCGGGCCAATCCGCGTGGCACCGGCCAGCGCAGCCGGCGCTCGCGCACGACGAGCGCGCGCACGACGCCGCCCTCGACTTCGGGTGCGAGCGCCCGTCGCGTGACCTCGACTTCCGGCAGTTCGGGCATGGGCGGCGGGATAAGATCGGTCGCAGCCGGACTCGGCGGCGTGCCGAGCGCCGGTGCAACGGACAGTCGACGATGAACGGAAACTGGCTGGCGGCGGTCGCCGCCGCGTCTCGCGGCGCGATCTCCGCCCTATTCATTGTAGGCGGCGCCTCGACGGCGCTTGCCCTGCCCAACCCCGGTGGCGAGCGCGCGGCAGTGGCCGGCGGACAGCCACCCGACATCGAACTGACCAGCAGCCTGCTGTACCAGCTGATGGCAGCCGAGATCGCACTGCAGCGCGGCGACCCGGGCTCGGCGTTCGCCACCTACCTCTCGGTGGCGCGGCAGACGCGCGCTGCGCGCATCGCGCGCCGCGCCACCGAGATCGCGCTCGGCGCCCGCGCCGGGCCGCAGGCGCTCGATGCCGCGACGCTGTGGAGCGAACTCGACCCGACCTCGCGCGAGGCGCGCCAGGCGTACGCGATGCTACTGGCCGGCGCCGGACGATTCACCGAGGCCGAGCCGGCACTGGCCGCAATGCTGCGCGAGTCGGCGCAGCCGGCCGCCGAGTTCGCGCAGATCCAGCGCGCGCTGGCCCGCGCCGAGGATCGTGCTGCCGCCTACGCGCTGATGGCGCGCCTGGCCGAGCCGCTGCTCGCCCAGCCCGCCATCGCCGCCGATGTTCACCTGACGCTTGCCGGCGCCGCGCATCAGGCCGGCCTTCCTGACCGTGCCGTGGCCTCGGCGCGCGCGGCCCTGGCGTTGCGGCCGGACGATCCGCGCATCGTGCTGACCGCGGCGCAACTGCTGGCGCGGCCGCAGGGCAAGGACGACGCCGTCGGGCGCAGGCAGGCGCTGGAGCTGTTTGCCGAGGCGCTGCGGCGGCAGCCCGGCTCCGTCGAGGTCCGCCTCGCCTATGCCCGCCTGCTGCTGACCGACGGGCAACGGCCGGCGGCGGTCACGCAGTTCGAGCAGGTGCTCGGCCAGGACAGTACGAATCTCGACGCCCTTTTCGCGCTCGGCGTGCTGGCCCTCGACGCGCGCCCCCCGCGCGACCGCGCCCGCGGCTACTTCCAGCGCTACCTGGCCGCCGTCGAGGCGCAGCCGGTGCCCACCCACGACCCGGCGCCGGCCTATCTGAACCTGGCGCGCATCGCCGAGGACGAGCGCCGCTACGACGAGGCGCTGCAATGGCTAGCGCGCATCGACGACGGCGAGCAGCTGTTCACCGCCCGCACCCGGCAGGCGGTGGTGCTGGCGAAGATGAAGCGCGTCGACGAGGCGCGCAAGCTGCTGGCCGAGACGACAGCGACGAATGACGAGCAGCAGCGGCTGCTGGCGATGGCCGACGCGCAGGTGCTGCGCGAGGCGCGCCGCTTCGACGACGCCTTCCGCGTGCTTTCGGCGGCGCTGGAGCGCGCGCCTGACGACACCGCGCTGCTGTACGACGCCGCGATGGCGGCCGAGAAGCTCGACCGCATCGACGAGATGGAGCGCCTGCTGCGGCGAATGATGCAGCTGAAGCCCGACGATCCGCACGCCTACAACGCGCTGGGCTACACGCTGGCTGATCGCAACCAGCGGCTGCCCGAGGCCTACGAGCTGATCGCCAAGGCGCTGGCGCTCGCGCCCGACGATGCGCACATCATCGACTCAATGGGATGGGTGTACTTCCGCATGGGCAACCTCGCCAAGGCGCGCGAGCTGCTCGAGCGCGCCTACGCGCTGCGGCCCGAGGGCGAAATCGGCGCCCACCTCGGCGAGGTGCTGTGGGCGCTGGGCGAGCACGACGCGGCGCGCCGCATCTGGCGCCAGGTGCGCGCCGATGAGCCCGACAACGAGACGCTGTCGTCGACGCTGGCGCGCCTGCAGGTTCGCCTGTAGGCGGCCGCCCGTCGCGCCGCCGCCGAATGGCCGAGCCCCACGCCAAACCGCGCCCCCGCGGCAAAGGCCGTGCAGATCTCGTCACCAGCGGCCGCGGGCGCGGTGAGCAGCGGCCCGGTGCGAAACCGCGCCTCGGCCAGCCGCAGCATGGCGACGCGCAGCGGCTTCAATCACCGCGGCCCCGGCGCTCAATCCATTTCCGTCCGCGCAGGCTTTTCTGCTTGGCTCTGTGCGCGCTGCTGCTCGGCGGCTGCGCCAGCCTCGCGCCGCCGGCGGCGCAGCGCACCCACAGCGGCCGCTTCGCGGCCAGCGTGCAGCGCGGCGGCGAGGGCGAGTCGTTTTCCGGTCGCTTCACCTTGATGATCTTCGACGCCGGCCTCGTCCTCGATCTCGCCTCGCCGCTCGGCAACACGCTGGCGCGGATCGAAGTCGACGGCAGCGGCGCCCGGCTGACCGGGCCGCAGGCGGACGGGACGTTGGCGACCTGGCGCGGCGACAGCGCCGACGCGCTCGCCGCGTCGGTCCTCGGCTTCGGCCTGCCCGTGGCTGGGCTGCCCGACTGGATCGACGGCCGCGCCGCGCCGGGGCGCCCCGCCCGCATCGAGCCCGAAGCCGGCCCGGCGCAGCGCATCGAGCAGGACGGCTGGGTGATCGCCATCGACGAACGCTTCGCGGACTTTGGCACACCGCGGCGGCTGACGCTCAGCCGCGACGATCCTGGCCCCCCGCCGGCCGTGCTGCGGCTGCGCCTCGCGCTGGATCCGCCGTCGCCGGAGGCCTCGAGCCAATGAGCCGACTCTTCCTCGGGCTGCCGGCGCCAGCCAAGCTGAACCTCTTCCTGCACGTGATCGGCCGCCGCCCGGACGGCTATCACGAGCTGCAGAGCCTGATGGTGCCGATCTCGCTCGCCGACACCCTCGACTTCGAGCTGCGCGACGACGGCGTGATCGCCCGCAGCGGCGACGTGATCGGCGAGGTCGAGCGCGACCTCTGCGTGCGCGCGGCACGGCTGCTGCAGCAGGAAAGCGGCACGGCCTGGGGCGTCGACATCGCCGTCGAGAAACGTATCCCGGCCGGCAGCGGGCTGGGCGGCGGCTCCTCCGACGCGGCCACCACCCTCTTGGCGCTGAACCGCCTCTGGCGCCTGAACTGGCCGCGCGAGAGGCTCGCCGCGCTGGCGCTGCGGCTCGGGGCCGACGTGCCGTTTTTCCTTGGCCGCGGCGCCGCCTTTGCCGAGGGGGTGGGCGAGCGGCTGACGGCGGCGGACTGGCCGCCCGGCTGGTACGCGCTGATTTACCCGCAAGTGGCTGTTTCCACAGCTGAAATCTTCTCGGCGCCGGATTTGACACGGGCCACGAATGCGCTGACAATCACGGCCTTTTCTGCGTTGCGGGATAATGCGGCGCGCAGCGGATCGACGGCGCTGATTGGCGCCAACGACCTTGAGCCGGTGGCCGTTCGCCGCTATCCGGGCATCGCCGAGGCGGTCGCGCATCTTTCCCGCTTCGGTCCGGCGAGGATGACGGGCTCGGGTTCTGCGGTCTTCGCGCCGATGCCGTCGCAAGCCGCGGCGCAGGACGCAGTGAAGGATCTGCCGCCGGGATGGCAGGGCTGGGCGGTGAAGAGCCTCCCCGAACTGCCGCTGGCGGCGTGGTAGTGGGTTGCACAAGCCGTCCGATGCGTTAGCCTCGGACGCAGGCGCAAAACGTTTCGCTTTGGGAGTTTCGCGCTGGGGAGTCGCCAAGCTGGTTAAGGCACCGGATTTTGATTCCGGCATTCGAGGGTTCGAATCCTTCCTCCCCAGCCATCCGAACTGAACACCATCGCCGGGAGCCGCGCGGGCAGCGTGCCTCCCGGCGATTCAGTTCTGGGCCGACAGTCGTTGCCTCGCAGCGCCGGCGGCTGACCGCCGCGACGGCGCGCCAGGCAGAGTTGAGGGTTTCGGTAGCCGCGACGGAGGCAACCGGATGATGAAGCCATTCGAGGGCCGCAACATGGGACCGACGGTGCCGGAAAACCTGATGGTCTTTTCGGGCAATGCGAACCCGAAGCTCGCGCTCGCCGTGGTCCAGCACCTGAACATCCCGCTGGGCCGGGCGCAGGTGTCGCGCTTCTCCGACGGCGAGGTGATGGTCGAGATCAACGAGAACGTCCGCGGCCGCGACGTGTTCGTGCTGCAGTCGACCTGCGCCCCGACCAACGACAACCTGATGGAGCTGATGATCATGGTCGATGCGCTGAAGCGCGCCTCGGCCGGCCGGATCACCGCGGCGATCCCGTACTACGGCTACGCGCGGCAGGACCGCCGGCCGCGCTCGGCGCGGGTGGCCATCAGCGCCAAGGTGGTGGCCAACATGCTGCAGGCGGTGGGCGTCAACCGCGTGCTGACCATGGACCTGCACGCCGACCAGATCCAGGGCTTCTTCGACATCCCGGTGGACAACATCTACGCCAGCCCGATCCTGCTCGGCGACCTGTGGAAGCACAACTACGAGAACCTGGTCGTCGTCTCGCCGGACGTCGGCGGCGTGGTGCGGGCCCGCGCGCTGGCCAAGCGCATGGAAAGCGACCTGGCGATCATCGACAAGCGCCGCCCGCGCGCCAACGTGGCCGAGGTGATGCACATCATCGGCGAGGTCGAGGGCCGCACCTGCGTGATCATGGACGACATGGTCGACACCGCCAACACGCTGTGCCAGGCCGCCGCCGCGCTGCGCGAGCACGGCGCGGTGCGGGTGCTGGCCTACTGCACGCACGCGGTGCTCTCGGGGCGCGCGGTGGAGCGGATCAACGCCTCGGTGCTCGACGAGGTGGTGGTCACCGACTCGATCCCGCTGTCGGACCAGGCGGCGGTCAGCCCCAAGATCCGGCAGCTGTCGTGCGCGGCGCTGCTGGCGGAAACGATTTCGCGCATTTCGCGCGAGGACTCGGTGAGCAGCCTGTTCATCGAGTAATTCACCCTGCCGTGGCTGGTCGCGGCCCGCAGGAACCGAGGAGAAACTGATGAAGGTCATCGCCAACACGAGAAAGGTGCAGGGCACGGGTGCGAGCCGCCGCCTGCGCCGCGCCAACAAGGTCCCCGGCATCCTCTACGGCGGCGCCGGCGGCGCCACGCCGATCGAGGTCGAACACAACCCGCTGTTCCACTCGCTGCGCAAGGAGAAGTTCCACGCCTCGATCCTCGACATGGAGCTCGACGGCAAGGCCGAGCCGGTGCTGCTGCGCGACTTCCAGATGCACCCGTACAAGCCGCAGGTGCTGCACGTCGACTTCCAGCGCGTCTCGCCCGACAAGCCGATCCACATGCGGGTGCCGCTGCACTTCGTCGGCCAGGAGAACTCGCCGGCGGTGAAACTGTCCGGCGCTATCGTCGGCCATGTGCTGCAGGAGGTCGACATCGCCTGCCTGCCGAAGGACCTGCCTGAGTTCATCGAGGTGGATCTCTCCGGCCTCACGACGCAGGACACGATCAAGGTGCGCGACCTGAAGCTGCCGCCCGGCGTGAAGGCGGTGCTCAAGGGCAAGGAAAACCCGGTCGTCGTCTCGGTGACCGTGG